>JAKAAL010000820.1 GCA_021802375.1 Bacillota bacterium
AAGCGCCATACGTGTGCCACCTTGTTACTGGCAGCGGACACCAATGCAAAAATCGTCAATGAGCGTTTAGGCCATGCGACAATTGCCATAACGCTGGACATCTATAGTCATGTCCTGCCGACGATGCAACAACAGGCAACCAGTAAACTTGAACGCCTCCTGTATCAGGATGGTACAAAAGTTGACACACCATAATATGCAGTGCTAGGACACAGAGCGTCTTCCCAATGGCGCAAGGGTTGAATCTGCACTAAGTTCAGGGCCTTTAGCAATCGGAAATCGTCTTCAATTTGGACTTTGTCGTGATTATATGCCGACAAAATCGCCTCCACCGTCAACGACTGGTCGGTGGAGAAGAGCAAGCGTTTCCCATGTTCCTGATATCGCGCTGCTCGGGCAGCGCGATTCGCACGTAACCGAATGTGGTCTTGATCATCCACGGTGATCGTCCAAAAGCGTCCACCGCGTAATTTGGTTTGGAGTTTACCCAAACCCGCTTGGCGGGAGGCAGACGATCCCCGGACGTGGGTGGTCCAATACTCCTGAAGGGCATCGTGGGCTCGTTGTATCTGACGATCCAAAGCACGCCGTTGGCGTGCGGCTAATCCCGGATGGTAGGTCATCACGACGGGGGCGGACAATCCATAGACGGTGCGTTCCCCGGTCCACACGCGGAGATTTTCATACGTGTGGGGATAGGCCTTTAATGGCTTCGCCAACAAATCGCGGTGATGGGCGCCCACCAGGCCTCCCATCACATCGACCCGCAAGGGAGCGTCCTCCGTTTCGTGGGCCATCAGGGCATCAAAATTCGCTCGCGAATTCTTCCCCCGATCACAGATCAAGACCAGATGATGCGCATCATGCTGGAGCCGTGCGATGCGGTGGATGAGCCGCGTCATGCTTTCCGGAAACAGTTTCGCATCGTGGCAGTTGCCTCGACACCAAAGAGAGTAACGGAAACCCGCCATCCCGGGTCGCGGCTAGGGCTAGTCCCACCTGGCGTTGGGCATCACGTCCCGCTTTATTGTGCCCCCGTTGCGCGGGGCTGGCGACTGTCTCCGGTTGAAAAAAGGTGAAACAATTGGTGGCATCATAGAGAACTTCGCCTAAACGAATTCGATACTGGGTTTAGACGCGATCACAAATGGCCTCTTCAATCCCCAAAATCGTATCACTTTCTAAGAGCGGGGCATCAGCGGTCGTGGGCGACACGGTGGCTTCGGAGCACAGGAGGTCCTCCCAAAAGTTTTGGGCGTCCAACAGGGTGCGGGTAACTCCCATCGTTCGGGGACGATCGTCTTTTGGACTCAGGGGCCAAATCCCCGCCAGCTCTGGTCGGGCGCACATGGTGTGGCCAGAATGCCTTAACGCCACGTAGGTTCCGGGCGTTAATCCTGGATGTCGTTTAGGGACTAATCGGTCCACGTCCTGAACGATGCCGAGGCGTTCGATCATGCCCAACACGGCCGCCACCCATCCAAAGGCTTTAGCATGCACCGCTTGGGGAGGAGTGCCAGCGCGACATCGATCCCGAATGTGATCCGCGGTGCCTAAATAAATCGTCTCGGTTTTGACGCGACTAGGGTCCGACCCGGGCCCCTTCCCCGCATCACTGGGATGCAGTTTCACGCGGTACGATCGTTGGTAATAATAGACAGGTTCTTTCATCCCGGGAATATGTTTGGCCACGATGTTTGGCCACGATTGTTGGCCTGCCGCCATCGCCTCCTATTAACCTGACATATTTGCCGAACATACTTTAATATCCTGCTAAAAATACAAATATTTTACTAACCTTACATTTTGCGCGCCCAAAAGCCTTTTCAGATCTGAATTTCAACTGTCAAATTTTTATAACGGCGAAACTCCAGTAAGAAGATCGTCAGAACATAAACACGCGTGTTCGCTCTTTAGTGTGGGAAAATAAAACTAAAATGCCACAACACACCGTGTCAACGTGTTGTGGCATAGAATGAGAAAAAGTCTAGTTTTTACGCGTTGAAATACAATTCAAATTCCATCGGATGTGGCCGAAGATTCACCACATCGACCTCATTGGCACGTTTATACTCAATCCAGGTCTTGATCAAGTCTTCGCTAAACACATTACCTTGTAACAAAAACTCATGGTCGTTCTCCAATGCCGTTAAGGACTCTCCAAATGATCCTGGAACACTGCCGATTTTGGCCAATTCCTCTGGGGGTAATGTGTAAATGTTTTTGTCTAACGGTCCAAAACCCAATTTTACTGGATCCAGTTCCCGGCGCACCCCGTCTAATCCAGCCATCAGAATCGCTGCAAATGCCAGGTACGGGTTTGACGTGGCATCAGGGGTCCGGAATTCAATGCGACTGGCCTGTGGTTTATCGTTGACCGGAATTCGAATTGCCGCGGAACGATTGCCGCGAGAAAACACAATGTTCACCGGAGCCTCGTAACCCGGTACCAGTCTCCGGTAGGAATTGGTGGAAGGGTTGGTAAAAGACAGCAAGGCTGGAGCATGGCTCAAAATTCCCGCAATGTAACTTAACGCCAGGGGCGACATATGAGCATAACCTTCTTCGGAATAAAAGAGCGGCGTCGAGTCTTTCCATAGCGATTGATGCACATGCATCCCATTGCCGTTGTCCCCAAAGATCGGTTTTGGCATAAAGGTCACGGTCTTCCCAAAGGAATTCGCCACATTCCGCAATACATATTTATACATCATGACGGTGTCGGCCTGTTTAGTCAGTGTTGAGAAACGCAAATCAATTTCTCCCTGCCCTCCAGACGCCACTTCGTGATGGTGCATTTCGACCCGAATTCCTACTTTTTGCAGCATCTTTACCATGGCCGAGCGCACTGCATGCGTCGCGTCCAAAGGAGGAGTGGGAAAATATCCTTCTTTAGGCCGCAATGTGTGGCCCAACCCTCCTTCTCGACCCGAATTCCAGTGACCCTCAGCAGAATCAACGGCATACATCGACTCATGTCCGAGGTTGACAAATCGTGCGGAGTCGAAAATGAAGAATTCCAGTTCCGGTCCCCAAAACGAGTTATCAGCAATTCCGCTAGACTTTAGAAACGCTTCCGCGTTTTGAGCAATGCGCCGAGGGTCGCGCTGATAGGGGGCATGTTGCGGATCCGTGATGTCGGCAGGATATT
>JAKAAL010000821.1 GCA_021802375.1 Bacillota bacterium
GCAACCGGACGTTGGAACACCGCGACGGTCCCCCACGGCATTATCCGGTGATCCCGACAGGCGTGGGATTTTGCCTCTACATTCGACATGAGGCTCGAGAGCTACTGGGAGGATTTGATGAAATTTATGGTGCGGGGTATGGCGAAGAAACGGATTTTTGTTTACGGGCTGTCCAAGCGGGGTTCGTCAATGTCTTAGATGACCGCACTGTCATCTTTCATCATGGGCGCCTGTCAATGGGAAACCGCGCCGACTTTGGGTGGTCTAACCGTACCAGTGAAGAAGAACTGGAAAGGCGATACCCGTGGTACCCCCATGCCGTTCAGCGGTTCCTACAAGCCGGTTTTGTGTCGGCTCTGGAACAGTTTTGGATGCCGTGGCAACGAAAAAATCGTCCCAAAGAACGCCCGCGCATTTGGATACAACTGCAAGCTCCATACCATGAACAACACATTTCAGGCACTGAACGCCATGTGTACGCGCTTATCGAGCAACTGTGGGTGTTCTAAGAGGTATATGCGGTATGGGAGGCGCGCACACAGTTGGTCATCAAAGAAATTACCGCCGAAAATGCGTGGGAATATGTCCAGGCATGGGTCCCGACAATTCCGGAAGGACAATGGCAGCCGTGGCGGGCAATCGCCGTGGAACGGCTTAAGGAAGAACTCACCTCCTGGAAAATCGATTTGGTTCATGTGCAGCATACGATTCACAGTGGGTGGGAAGTGGTGGTGGCTGCGCACACCTTGGCACTGCCCGTGATTTACACGGTTCATGACTATTACGCGTTGTGCCCCGATTATAATCTGATTGGACCGGAGGGCGTTTTTTGCCAATTGCCTCCTACCGCGGCCTGTGAACAGTGCCTGGCCAGAAAACCTGCAATCCATGTGCCGTCAATTGATGAGTGGCGTCAGCAATCCCAAAGAGCACTGGAGATGGTGGATTGTGTGGTATTTCCTTCGCGGAGTTCGCGAGACCTGTTCCAGAGCCAGATGCTGATCCCCTCTGACCGCGTTATCGAACACGGGATTTCGGTGGAGACTGTGGCGGGCCCATCCGCGTGGAGTCCGAGTCTGGCAATAATCGGGTACGCCGGGGTAGCCAAAGGTCGTCCATTGTTATCCCAACTGATACCACAATTGGTGCACAGAGGATATCGGATTCATCTATTCGGCAGTGAACAAACTCACTGGCCTGCATTATCCGGGCTACCCCATGTCACATTTCATGGAATGTATCTCGGCTCCGAGGCCCTCATCGCTCAGCTAGCCGAATCGGGTGTAGCGGCAGCGGTTTTTGCATCACCCTGGCCAGAAACGTTTAATCTCACCGTCTCGGAGGCTTGGGCAGCAGGTTTGCCGATTGTGGTTGGTCCGTTGGGAGCACCGATGGCGCGTATTCGCCAACAAGGAGGCGGTATTGTGTCCGATGGATACACGGTTCAGGACTTTCTTGGCGCCATCGATCAACTGCATCATCACTATGACTCTTTACGCCAAGAAGTATGGGCGATTCAACAAACCTGGCGGGATGAACTGGATATGGCTGCTGCCTATGCTCACCTCTATGGCACCTGGATCAATAGTTCGGAGTCACGAGGCTTATGAATACGCAAGGAGAGATGACCGTCATTTTGGTGGGGACCGATCAGTTGTCGCGGATCACCGAGACACTAGGATCATTAATTGCTCAGACGGACATGCCGCTGACGGTGGTGGTGGGAGACCATGGGTCTCAAGACCACACAGGGCATGTGTTGTCCCAACTTCCGTCTCAAACACAGTTTCTGCAGATTCGAACTGAATTTTTTCCCCGATCATTGCCTCGGGCAGCGGTGATGAATCTGTTATTAAGTGCGACGACGACGCCCGTTATTGTGTTGATCCGTCGAGGAACAGAACTGACTTCGAAGTGGGCGTCGCGAATCTGGCAGGCGGTGCAAGAAGGTGCGGTAGTGATGGCTTACGGCGTTTCGGAGCTTCACCCCACCCCGAGTGCCATAGGCAGCGGAATGACGTCATCGCGTTTCGGAAGATGTTGGCCCGACATGATGGCGTTAACGCACTCTGTTTTGGAGGCCGTTGGGGGATGGGATCCCCGAGTGCCGCCCAATATCGGGCAGCGACAATGGTTGGACGCGTTGGCAGGCGGTTCGTGGCCGATTGTGACAATACCTGAAGTGGTGGCGTCTGCCACCAGTGATTCTGTGGCAGACTTAGGTGACGCAGACGATTCTGGTAGAAGCAGGCTCCCGCGGGTGCTGCCTTGGCGTCCCCGTATTGAATCCACGCGACTTGAGGCGCGGACGGCATTGGGATATCCGCGGTGGGGGGATTCGGATACGTCTTTAGTATTGGGGCTTGCGCATAAGGCGGGTGAAGTGACGCGTAAAGGCATTGATAGGGTTCTTTGGTTGGGAGATCCTGAGACCGATGAGGTGCTGCGTTGTCGGCAGTTGATCGGACGTGTGGGACGGGCCGTAGGATTTGGAGTGAAGATAGACTTGTGGGAAGAATCTTATCCCTGGGAAACCTTTCTGAGTAGGGCCGCGTCGCCGCAGAATTTGTGGATAGAATGGGATCATCCCCTGAGCCCGTTATTCGCCTACTATTTGGAGCCGTTCCAAGTTCCTGTTTTAGTTCACGAAAGCAACGGTTTAAACCGCACCAATCAAGGAGGAGTCCGGTGAAAAAAATTCTACTCGTGATTCATAGTCCGTGGTGGAAAAGTCTTGGCGGCACCGAAATTTTTGCTTCAGAATATGTGCAGCGCATGGATGGGATATTCCACATGGATTTGCTGTATCGTGACGACGTGCGTGACGTGAAAATTCGTTCTTTTTATGACAAACATGAGGGTCCTACGGCGGTCTATCCTCTTGAGCAATCTGTGACACTGAATCGCGTAGGTGCTATGGACGACAACCTTTACGACTTGTACGTAGCTATATTGCATGCATTGAAACCAGATGTTGTGCATATTCTTCACATCATGAATGTCGGTGTGGAGCTCATTTATGCAGCGGCCACCCTAAATATTCCCGTCATCTACGTGGTCGTAGATTTTTACCCTGTTTGTCCGTCGTACAATCTATTGGATGCGAACAACATCTTTTGTGAAATTCCCGACATTAATGCCTTGTGCAT
>JAKAAL010000822.1 GCA_021802375.1 Bacillota bacterium
CTTGCCTGGCAAAACTCCTCAATCAACGGCAGATCATGAGAAGTCACCAGAATAGTGGGATGATATATGTTCCAATGATTCAGTAAAATGTTGTAGGCTTGATGTCGGGCTTCAGGATCGAGATGAGTGGTCGGTTCGTCCAGCAACAAAAGTGGTGTGGGATAAAACAGCGCTTTGGCAAGAGCTAACTGCTGGCGCATCCCCTCGCTCCAGTGAGCCACACGCTCAAAGCGTCGCGGCCACAATCCCCAGGGCTCCAAAGCGTGTTGAATGCGCGAAGCCATGTCGCGGCGCGACATGTGCCAGATGCGACCGACAAGTTCGAGATGTTCTTGTGCGCTCAAAAAATCATACAATCCTGGTGGTGTCAGCAATGCACTACAGTGCTGACGGACCATGAGTGACTGGTGAAAGGCATGCCATTCCCCCACCTGGATGGACCCCGCGGTGGGTTTGATCAACCCTACGAGTCCCCGCAACAAGGTACTTTTCCCAGCCCCATTGGGACCCACCAATCCCCAAATCGTACCGGCAGGAATCTGGCAGGTGATGTGATCCAGAGCAACCACCGATCCGAATGCACAGGTGACATCTTCTAAAGCAAGAGGAAGACCTTCGGGAACAGAGGATATCGGATGCATAATCGTCATTGGTTATCCTTCAGCCATTGTCGCGCAATCAAACCCATGCCCACAATCCAAATCCCGCCTAAAACGGCAAGGAGTATCATATGTTTAATGGTTCCCAGGAGAATTAATACGCCACCAATTAATCCGCCCGTGCGTAATATCCATAACCGCGATTGCCGATTCATCAAAAAAGATCCCCCTTCAGTTTTCTATGTCAGCAGGGCTTGCAGTTGTGGGGCATAGCGTTCTTTCCATGAACAGCGATGCCCAATTTTGGTTTCTAGACCATGGGCAATACAGTGCTGACAATAACTTTCATATGCACACGATTGACAAGTGTCATGATTCGGAGCGACTAAAGTGGCGAGGGCTTTCACGATCGGTGAAGAAAACATCGTTTCATAATGATTCCGGTACAAATTACCGATAATCGGAAGTCGCTCGGTATTTAACGTCGTCACACAGGGCCGAATCGCTCCATTCGGTGCGATCGTTATTGTGCGATAGCCCACCCCACAATTATCACTTTGGCTATTAGTCATCGTCTCGTCAAGCATATTCAGTCGTCCCGGATATTTGCGGGATAAGCGATGAATCAGGGTCTGGAGTTGAGTAATTTGTTGGGGAGAGAATGCCATTGTGGGATTCTGTTTTGCACGACCCATGGGAGATACAGGAGAAATGCCGATCATGGGAACTCCGAATTTTATCCCCAACTCCACGGTTTCTTCCACCGTGTCAAGATTTAATGGACTCACATTCACTGCGATTCGTACAAAGATTTGTCGCCTGACGCAGGCGCGAATCGCTTCAAGTACGGGAGTAAAACTGTCTATGCGACGATTTCCGCTGTGCATCCGTTGATGAACTGCAGCCGTAGGCTGGGGTATGGCAACGATTCGTGAATTTTCCGCCATAAGCCATATAATGGAAATCTCCGATAACCGGGAACACTGGATAGTCCAGCGTGGCCTCTGGTTGGCAGCAGGGCATAATGTCGGAATGCGACTTGTTAGGCTCCAGCGTTATAACTCTCACTATCGGCTAGGCGGCGGGAAGTGCCCCCGCACCGGGTCCAGCGTCAGGCGCTGGAATGCTGTGCATTTTCCGAGCTCGCCTGGGCACTCAAAGCGGGGGATTGTTATGTCGTGGGGAGCGACCAATACGCCGATTATCGCACCCAGTTGGTCACAGATGGTAAATATGCGGCCGGTGTCGCCATGTATGGCACACAAGTCGGGTTGCCCGTGGAACCCGTAGCGTTAGTCCAGGCCTTACAGACCCGCTTGGCCCGCCAAGCGGAGACAACGGACCGGGCCTTTCCTCAAAATAGCTGGCTCCGGATCGAGAACGACCGGCCGATTTTGACGCGCTTACTGGCGGCCGAATCCTCGAACGCTGTGAGAGCCATGGGAACCGCATTGGCCGACCAAATGCCCGCCACGGCCCTGCTCGATGTTTTGGCGGATACGGAATATTGGCTCCATTAGACCCAGTTTTTTGGACCGCTCTCCGGTCATGAGCCCAAACTCGAGGATCCGATGGCCCGCTATCTTGCCACGGTGTTCTGCTATGGCTGCAATCTGGGACCGTCGCAGACGGCTCGGGCCTTAGATACCCTCGACCGCCGTCAAGTAGCTTGGATTCATACGCACCATATCACCGAAGAGCAGTTGGACACTGCGATTCGGCATGTCATTAACGCGTACAACCGCTTTGCCCTCCCTCGGTATTGGGGGTCCGGTCGCCATGCCTCGGCAGATGGCACAAAGTGGAATCTCTATGAGCAGAACCTATTGTCCGAGTACCACATTCGCTACGGTGGGTACGGCGGTATTGGCTATTATTACATGTCTGATACCTACATTGCGCTCTTTAGCCATTTTATTCCCTGTGGTGTTTGGGAGGCCGTATATATCTTAGATGGACTATTGAAGAACAGCTCGGACATTCAACCGGATATCGTGCACGCGGACACCCAAGGGCAAAATGCGCCGGTGTTCGGCCTCGCATATCTCCTCGGTATTCAATTGATGCCCAGCATTCGCAATTGGCAGGACCTGATTTTCTCTCGGCCGTCGGACGAGACACATTATACGCATATTGACAGTCTCTTTGGTCCTGCCATTGACTGGGAACTCATTGCCCGGCATGTGCCAGATATGCTACGCGTGGCGTTATCCATCAAAGAAGGACGGATTTCCGCGTCAACGCTTTTACGCAAACTCAGCAGTTATAGCCGTAAGAACCGCTTATATCAAGCATTTCGTGAGTTAGGGCGAGCGGTGCGCACCGAGTTTTTGTTGCGCTACCTGAACGAAGCCGACCTCCGCGCCACCATTCAAGCGGCGACCAACAAAAGTGAGGCGTTTAATGGCTTTGCCAAGTGGCTCTTTTTTGGCGGTGAGGGCACGATTGCGACGAACGACCGGATCGAGCAGCGGAAGATCATGAAGTACAACCATTTGGTTGCCAACTGTCTGATTTTTTTCAATGTTTTCCGGATGACTGTTCTCC
>JAKAAL010000823.1 GCA_021802375.1 Bacillota bacterium
TGCCCAAGTCGCCTGATAGGCGGCCGCCGGACCATTAGGACAATCTTTTAGCGGAAACCATTAAGGAGAGGTTGCGATGCTCACGATTGAAGTTTGGGGGGACTTGGGGTGCTTCACCCGACCCGAAACGAAAGTGGAACGAATGAGTTACCCCGTGATTACTCCCTCCGCTGCCCGCGGCATCATGGAGGCCATTTATTGGAAACCGGAGTTTCAATGGGTGATCGACCGCATTGAGGTGCTGAGTGAACCGCGCTATATTACCTTACGCCGCAACGAAGTCAAAGACCGTGTCCCCAGCGAACGGACCATTGCCCAGTGGATGGCCGGCACGCATCCCATCGAGCCGTTGTGGGCGGATGGCACTAAAGATGACATGGGAAGCGACCAAAAAGGCCGTACGCAGCGCCAAACCGTCGCCTTGCGCTCCCCACACTACCGCCTGGCTGGACATATCGAGCCGTGGCCCGGATATGAACCACAACTCCGGAAGTACGAAGCCCAATTTCTCCGACGGGCCACCAAGGGTCAATGCATTTACCAGCCGTATTTGGGATGCCGAGAATTTCCCGCGTATTTTCAGGTCCCGGACAACCTCAGCGAACCAGCGCCCATCAACATCACGGCCGATTGGGGTTTGATGCTGTATGATGTGTTTTCTCGCCACGCCCCGGGCCATTCCTATTCCGCACCTGAGATCCAGGTGTTCCCCTGCCGCATTGAGTCCGGCGTGATCAAGGTTCCGCATTATACGCATTTGTCTGATTAACGAAGGGAGAAGGACCATGCTGCAAGCCTTAGTCACCTATGCCCAGCAGCAAGGATTGCTGGTGCAAAGAGGATACACCCCGAAAGATGTCCGCTGGGCTATTGACATCACGGCGGACGGCACATTTCTGGGATTGATTGAATTAGGAAATCCGGAACAAAAGCGAAACCCCGGCATTCGCTTTAACCGCGCTCCCGACTTAGCCCAAAACGAGATGATTGCCGGGGGAACGACCCGCAGCCATTTTCTCATTGACACCGTATCGGTGGTCATTCCCTGGGGCTCTGAGGACACCCTACCCAAGAACGCGGCAAAACATGCCTATTTTGTAGAGTTACTGTCAGAGGCATCTGCCGTCTTGCCCTCTCTGCAGGGCGCTGTGACATTTTTTAACGACCCCGAGCAGACCGCCTTGCTTGTGGATGCCGCGAAGCAACAAAATGTGGGGATCAACGACAAGGCGACAATTCGTGTTGCTGGTCAGTTTCCCGTAGAAGATCCGCGGTGGTATCCATGGTGGGATGAATTCCGTAGGAGTTTAACCACCGCCAATACCGCCACGGCCGTCTGCCTGGTGACGGGGAGAACCGGACCGTTCATCCTTACTCACCCCAAAATCACCGGATTAATTGCCGTCGGCGGAAACTCTGTGGGTAGTGCCCTGGTGAGCTTTGACAAACCGGCGTTCATGTCTTATGGACTGGACCAAGGAGCCAACGCGCCAATGCTGGAGGAGGCTGCTGTCAGCTATGCACAAGCTTTGGTGCACCTGCTGGCCCAAGCTCCGACGTTTGGCAACATCAAGGTCCTGCACTGGTTTGCGGAGCGATTGCCCGACAATGCAGATCCTTTTGCCTTTCTCGAAATGCCGGAAGACCGCCTGAACCAGGAAGGCCTAGACGAGGGACGCCGCACCCTGTCGGCTATTCGCTTAGGGGCGAGACCTACTACTGCCTCCTCCAACCGATTTTATGCGATGTTAGTGTCTGCCGTATCCGGCCGCATCATGGTGCGTGGTTGGTATGAGGGCACTTATGAGATACTCCGAAGCCATATTGCCCAATGGTTTGACGATATGGCCATTGTGGGGCTCGATGGGTCCCTAGCCAGAGCGCCAGCCTTTTGGAAGGTGCTGACCGCGCTTAAAACTAAGGAACAAAGGTCGGAAAAACGAAAATCTGACTACTCAGCGCTGACCAAAGCCTTGTGGGAATCTGCCGCCTTTAACCGGTCGCTTCCTCGGCAGGCCGTGCAGATGGCATTAGTCCATATTCGTCAGGCGATGCTCGGACTAGACCCGACGCCGGTCTACGCCTATGGGGTGTTGAAAGCATTTCTGATACGACAAAAACAGGAGGGATGCAGTATGGTACAGGCACTCGATCCGAACCGTCCGGAGACCGCTTATCAAGCCGGACGCCTTTTAGCCGTGATGGGACGGCTGCAGAATGCCGCGAATCCCGGAGTCAATTCCGATGTGGTGACGCGATTTTACAATGCCGCCAGTACCAATCCGGCTCTCACATTTGGCCGGCTCAATTCTCTGTCACGTTACCATTTAAACAAACTAGAAAGCAGCGGCTTGCGCTTGTGGTTCGAAGGAGAACTGGCCCAGGTTATGGCACATATTCGCGACTTCCCCACAACGCTCACCTTAAATGATCAGAGCTTATTTGCTCTGGGGTATTATCATCAACTGGCCAATTACCGGAACAAAACCCACCAGAACAGTGAAAGGACGGAACATCACGATGACAACACTGCAGAATCGCTATGATTTTCTATTTTTGTTTGATGTGGAAAATGGCAATCCCAATGGAGATCCGGACGCGGGAAATGCCCCACGCATGGACCCTGAAGATATGCATGGTCTGGTGTCGGATGTCGCCATTAAACGGCGTCTGCGCAACTACGTTCAGATCGCGCGGGATAACCGGCGGCCCTACGCCATTTTTATTGAGCATGCCACCAACCTGAACACCGAAATTCTGCGCGCACATGAAAAAACAGGCAACGTGACTGTCAAGGGCGCCGCGAAAGAACGGGTACGCCAAGCCCGCGAGTGGATGTGTCAGAATTTTTATGATGTGCGGGCATTTGGAGCGGTGATGAGCACCGGCGCGAATGCCGGACAAGTGCGGGGGCCCGTGCAGATCGCTTTTTCCCGTTCTCTGGACCCTATTCTTCCTCTGGATCTATCAATAACGCGCATGGCGGTCGCCGATGTCGTGCCGGGCGCCAAAAATGTCGCGGATATGGAGAAGTGGGAGAATGAACAACCCGAAGACAAGTTGCGCACGATGGGGCGCAAATCGCTTATCCCTTACGGATTGTATCTCGGTAAGGGATTTGTCAGTGCCCATTTAGCCGATCCGG
>JAKAAL010000824.1 GCA_021802375.1 Bacillota bacterium
GCGGACTTCCTGCCGTTGCATGAGATGGCTTACCTTGAAGACCCACGCGGGTGTCCCCATGGACGTCCGACATTAATCCGTTTGTCGCTGGAGGAGGTGGACCGCCGCTTTGGGCGCAAGGGATAGAGAGGGGTTAACACCACTTTTGGTGCTGGCTGGGCCCACCGCGGTGGGAAAAACCGATTTGAGCATTGCCTTGGCCAAACGCATTAACGCCGAAATTATTTCTGCGGATTCGGTTCAGATATACCGGGGATTGAATATTGGGTCAGCCAAAGTGCCATTAATGCAACGGCAGGAAGTCCGCCATCATTTAATTGATGTGGTGGAGCCAGACCAGTCTTTTTCCGTAGCTGATTACCAAATACTGGCTAGTTTGGCCATCGAGGATGTGTGGCGTCGAGGACATTTTCCTTTGCTGGTGGGGGGCACTGGCCTATGGATTCGCGCACTGACGCAAAGTTATCCGTTCCCCAAAGAGGCAATGCAAGAACGCAACCTGCGAGAACATTTAGAACGCATGGGTGAACACTATGGATGGGAAGGATTGCGACGGCAATTGCGGTTGGTCGATCCCGAAAGCTGGGAGCATATTCATCCTAACGACCATCGTCGCATGATTCGAGCCTTGGAAGTGTTTTTGACCACCCAAAGACGGTTGCCCAGAAATACCGGCAGACCGTCGCAGTATCAAACTCGGTATTGGGTACTGACACGCCCTCTGTGGGAATTGCAAGAACGGATTCAGCAAAGAGTAGAAGCTATGCTGGCCGAAGGATTTGAAGAAGAAGTCCGGGAATTGCTGCGACAAGGATTGTCCCCGAAAGCACAGAGCCTGGGATCCATTGGGTATCGTGATATGGTGGATTGGTTTTGGGGCAAATGCACTCGGCGCGAACGGGACCCACTGATTATCAAACATACCCGTGCTTATGCCAAACGCCAATTAACCTGGTGGCGATCGGAGCCCGAAGCACGGTGGCTGGACCTATCGGTTTGGTCCAGCGATGAAATTTTGTCGCGTCTAGAGCTTTCCGCGAGGGAGTTAATCTAAACCCAACGGTACCAATAGAGACGGCATGAAGACCGGGGGCGGTTGCCGCTTTGGACAATCCGCGTCCCCGGATTGGAGACACGCCGTGGCTTAGCCGGCGTCTCGGTCAATGTTTTCGGGAGATACCACAAACAGGAGAGAACGTCGCCACCATCTCCATAACGGAATCTTGTCATGGGTGGGCACTTCCGCATCTCGTTTTACCGATTGAACGTACACATTCAACGCATGGCGCGCGGATTCAAAACGCATCCACAACAAATCAAAATCGCCTTCTCCATCATCACAAGCCCGAATCGCCATGTGGTAATCCGCTAACAGCCGACTATACATATCTGTTTGGTATTGATCGTCTTCGCGATGCAATTTACTCATGGACTATTCCTCCAGTTCCTATGGTTATTGTGCAACCGACGAGGTCAGGGGATCCGTAGGTCCTCCTGTTTTTTGGCCCTGCTCTTGACGACAGACAAAACGACATAATAGTTATGCACTTTATTTAAAATACCGTAGACGGACAGATGAGGTTCCATGAAGATTGTCATGTGTACGGATAATTCTTCGACTATGCATGACATTCCTAGCCAATTCCCATCACAATTGGCCCCTAGGGGAACCGCCATGTCAAACCGAGGCCAAGATGGAAGAATCCTTAACCGACTGCAAACCGGGCACTCTGACTTATAGGGTTGGTTGCCCTTGGGTCTGCAAGCCTTGCGGCCAGACGCCTAGGGTTACTGATGCGCTTTCGGCTTCCCAGTGGCCGAGGATGAAGACCACGCGATGATAATATCCGAGAGTCACCTGATCCCCAGGGCTGGTATTGCTCATGTCTTGTTGCAATTGGGAGCAATTGGATACGGTTAACGGGCCCCAGTTTTTTGTGGTGTCACTAATTTGCGTAATCACATCGCCCACCGGATCCGTGCGTTGGGTTTGGCCTACCAATGCGGTTGTGCTCGCGGGACTTCCCGCCAACACCGTGTAGACTTGACAACCTTGGACCGTCCAGTCTTGCGGAGTGCTGGTGACTTCGACTCCAAGATATCCGGGGCCGGTGGAATTGGACTGCGCGGAAGGGGGAGTTGAAGTCGGGGATGGGCTGGTGCTGGGTAAAGTTGGGTTTGGGGGCGCGGCCGTGGGTTGATAGGTAAAGGTCCAGTGGCTGCCATTGATTTGAAATGAGGCCGTCTGAAGAATGTCTTGGCCAATGTTTACGGCTGCAACCTCAGTTCCGAGGCCCCCAAGTCCGCTATACAGTCCGCGGTTGGTGAAGATAGGGTCGCGAGGATCTGCTTGGGGAATCAGGGATAAGTGTGGGAACCAATATCCTGTGACAGTGCCGCCAATCCCGGTAAACCCGGTAGACTGGGTGGTATGAGTCAAGCCATTTTGTTCTAAAACGGTGCCTGACACCTGGCTTTCCTGCGCCCCACTATCCAATTGTACGGTAACCGGCACCCACTGGAATTGGCCCGACGAATTAGTCCCGCCAACCCATGCCGGAAATAGGGCGGTTCCGTCCTGGGTTAAGGTGCCCGATAATGTGACGGTGGGACCACTGGCCACCAGTTGGGAATGTGAAGGAGGGGGTGCAACCGGGGAAGAAGAGCGCGGGGCCGACGGGGATTGTGATGCAGGTGAGGATGAGGGAGGGGATTGCGATGAGGTGTTGATGGGCACGCCACACCCGCCAAGAATGAGGGATCCGATGCCGACGAGGGCTGCTAATTCAAACTTTAGGGCTTTCATGAGGTTTCCCTGCTTTCATAAGGATTATTATTTAGGGTCAAGGTGCGTGAGCCTAACCTATGATGAGCTATTGGAGAACCGTGATGCCTAAGTAGTGAAAGGTTATAGCTATGTTAAGTGTTCTAATTCCAAGATTTGTTTAGAATTATACGGCATTTGAGGGAATTAGTGGAGAACTTGTTGAGAGGTGCTCGTAATCCTGCAGATTGCGGCGGAATTTCCCGTTACGATTGGTCTGAATATAGGTCAAATGCATTCCAACTGTAAAAAAGAATTGGGGATTCGGGTTTTCTTGATAGATCAATCGCATTTTTGGCCTAAGCACGGGGGGACAGAC
>JAKAAL010000825.1 GCA_021802375.1 Bacillota bacterium
TCTACTAACACTGATTTCCCTCCGCTATTTAGCCACTTTCCCGGGCCACTGACTCATGCCACCTACCATGTTTTGCACAACAAAACCTTTACTACGCAACAAACGGGCGGCTTGGGCGCTACGATTTCCTGAACGGCATACCGTGATGACCGGCCGATCATCTCGAATTTCATGGGTTCTTTTCCCAAGTTGCCCCAGGGGAATCAATTGGGCTCCCTTAATGTGCCCGGCTCGAAACTCCTGTTGCTCGCGAACGTCGAGGATCGTCACCTTCGCCCCTGATTGCAGCAGATTCAATACATCAGCCGGCGCGATGGTACCCGACGTACTATTGCCTCCGGCTGTGTCGCGCCGTCTCCCTAATAGCCACTCGAACATGCCTAGCCCGTCCCCCCTGGTTCCAACACCATAAGTTCTTGCTGCATTATGTTATTCTAACATGGACCATTTCAGGATACACCATTCGACCGTCAGGAGGTTATAAATCGTGTCCTCGCCACTGCACATCCTCCGACAATGTGCGCCCCGTCTTGCCGAGTGCTTGCCTCCAGAATTTCAACGCTATATCGAACCGCACACCAGTTCTGCTAGTCTATATACCTATTTACACGAGAGCCACCAGTTAGATGGTCACGCCCCCCTACTGTTAACGAGTGATAGCTCGCTTCCGTTATCGGATGCTGCGGGAATGAGAATGGGGCACTGGTTTGAAGTTTTGGGCCTTAGCGAGGCCCACGACTTCATATTCTTTGGCAGACCCGATTCCGAATTACCTCTCAGTGAAGTCATCCAGCTGACGGATGCGCTTTCTGCCAAAGGATGCTACGTCATGATAGCCCCGGTTACGCAAAAGCAGCATCAGCAATATTTAGTAGACTATCTCGCGCGGCCTCTTATCGATGACTGGCTCATGGTTACCAACTGGGATCCCGATTTGTTTGGGTGATGTTACGGCCCTCGTTAATATAAAGGAAGCTCCCAAAAATCCGAGCTTCCTTTATCCAGCGCCATTGCTATAACTGTTCACTGTCAAGATAAGGTCTTAAGAACCGCCGCGTAACTGGCCTCATCTCCGGGCTTAAATGCAAGGTCTTGGTAAACCAGTTCGTGGTCTTGTCCCAGCACAAAGGTCGCACGTTTAGCGTATCCGCCTTTTTCGTCGAGGATGCCATACGCTGCAGAAATCTGGCGCATCCAATCCGACACTAGCTCATAAGGAAGGCCTCCTAAGGATGCCTTGAACACCCTTTGCGCATATGTTTGATCCGTGCTGAGCCCTACAATGGTAGCATGAGCATCTTCGATCTTCTTAAAGTCCCCCCGCCAGGTGGACAATTCTTGGATTCATCCAGGCGTAAAGGCCAAAGGGAAAAACGCCAGAATTAGCTTCCCCTGTTTGACCGCTTGCCGCGAACTAAACTCTTCCCCATTGGTTGCCCTTAACATAATCTCTGGTGCCACTACGCCAATATCCAACTTGTCATCCCTCCTCGTTCGTTTGCGAGAAAATCGTATTGAGGTAATTGCGTCCCGTGTCCGGAGCCACAGCCACCACCAATTGATCAGGTGGATAGTCTCGCGCCACCCTTTGTGCCACCACAACCATCGCCCCCGTCGAGCCACCAACCAGTAAGCCCTCTTCTCGGGCCAGGCGTCGCGCCATCGTAAACGCTTCGTCGTCGGATACCGCAATCCATCGATCAACCACATCCAGATCGAGAGTGTCGGGCACATAATCCTCCCCCATGCCTTCAATCTTAAACGGGTGATAGCTCCCACCGCTCAAAATCGATCCCTCCGGATCGGCTCCGATCACCCGAATCCTCGGGTCTTTTTGCTTAAGATAGCGGGCAATTCCGGTGATCGTGCCACCCGTTCCGGCGCCAGCCACCACCGCCACCAAATCGCCTCCGGTATCCCTCCAAATCTCCGGTCCTGTGCTAGAAAAGTGGGCAAGTGGATTGGCCTGCCGTTCGAATTGACCCATATAGCAACCTCCAGGGACCGAGGCGGCTAGTTCTCTGGCGATGTTTTGATAATTTCCCGGGTCTAATCGCGGCTTGTCCTCCACGACTCGGACGGTGGCCCCATAGGCCTTAAGTAACGCCACCTTGTCTGGGCTCATCTTATCTGGCACCACGAAGATCGAGCGGTACCCCAACACCGCCGCGGCAAGTGCTAGCGCGATTCCAGTATTACCCGCTGTAGCTTCAACGACGGTCCCGCCTGGTAGAAGATTACCAGATTGTACAGCGTCTTGGATTAAGGCTAACGCAATTCGATCCTTGATGCTACCTCCAGGATTGAGCGACTCGAGTTTGAGCGCAATCCGGGCTCCGTCCGATGTCCCGATGTGTTGCAACCAAACCATGGGGGTGTTTCCCACCACGTCAAGAATCGTGGGTTTGATGTGGGCCCATCGCTCCACAAGTCGCCTCCTCTTACCAATCTGCTTCCATTATACCGAATTCCGGGCCTGATCCCAACCGCTGCCCCTAAAAAGCCTAAAAAGAAATGTCAGTTCCAGCCGACAAGAGGCAGGAACAGTGTCACAATGCGTGGAATCTTCACTCGACTCCACTCTGAAAGAAATGAGGTTAGGCTGTGAGACCCCACCTTTCGACCCTACAGAATATCTATCTAAGCTTTTACTGGTTCGCCTCTAACGTCCAATGGACCGCCTTGATTATTATTGTGGTGCCACGCGAAGTTCTCTACTTGGTGGGTAAAAACCACTCTGCAAGCGTGCTCTCCGTGTTGGTGATCATTGGATCCCTGATCGCTACGGTGATGCAGCCCTGGGGTGGCCTTATTAGCGACCACGTGCGACACCGATGGGGACGGCGGCGTCCCTATATTTTATTGGGCACTGCGGGGAATATCGTCGGGCTTTTGCTCATGGGATACGCTATGCACGACTTTTGGATCTTCGTAGCTGGCTATATGTTAGTTCAGCTGTCATCCAACTTCGCCCAAGCTGCCTATCAAGCGCTGATCCCGGACTTAGTGCCCGATACCCAAAGGGGTACGGCGGCCGGATACATGGGATTCATGACGCAATTTGCTATAATATTTGGGGCCTTGCTACCGCGGCTGCTGGGCAACACGACGGTATATTGGGCCATGGCTGGGTTTCTGGTAG
>JAKAAL010000826.1 GCA_021802375.1 Bacillota bacterium
TGTCATTCAATAAAATTTCCGCTTTGTGAAAAAATTAACTTAATCTAATAAAAGATAAATGTAATAAATATACTTGTACTTAACTATTGTTCAATGCTCGTTTCCTTGAATACATTTCAGCAGAACGTTATTGCATAGAATCAGAAACTTCTCTATTATTATCTTATTGTGTTATCTCATATTTTTATTGGTGGCGAGAAATGACCGCATAGGATCAAAGCTGGAGGGCAAATATGGGGCGATATATTGTCGACATGGAAACCGCCAAGAATTTAGTACCCGAACTCGGCGAATTTCTTGACCTGACTAATCAAGCATTGCGGAATATTAACATGGGGAAAATGGATCACTTACCTTATTATCAGGAGGTTCCCAAGGTTCAAGTCCTCATGCAAGCGGAGTTATCTCCCCAAGGCGCAGGAAGGCCCCCAGCCGTGGGGCACTGGCAACTCCTGATCACAAAGGAGAACAAACCATTTCAAATCTGTTTGCATGGCAAAATAAAAGGTTCGACAGAGCGTGCAGAAGTGATTTTCGTCTGCCCCAATTCCGAAGAAGAATCATCAGTGGCCCGCGAATCCGAACAAACCTCAGGTCTTTAGCCAAATTGGCTTCGCCACTAAGGAGCCAGGTGACACAAGCGACTGGTGAGTAATCACTTGATCAGGCACACCAGCACGCTTCTATCTCCTGAAACGGCCCACATCATGGCAACCGTCATGAGTTTCGCGCCTATTCTCGCATACGAAAGGCTAGATGATGGATAAGGCTCGGAAGTTATTGCTTGCGTTCGATAAGAAAATTCGTCCCTTCCCAATGCTCGCTTTCAGTCCAGAAAAAAGTGAATTCGACATGATCAATGTTCTTAAGGTTAATATCAGCGTAGTATATTCCAAGCCCGCTATCGCTTAAAACCATGAGCCGAGTATGCTCCCATCGGTCGGTTGTGTACGTTAATTCCGCCGGTGCTCCCACCGCAATACGAAGAGTTTTTTCATCATTCCGCCACAAACGCCGTTTATGATTGAATTGCCAAAACACCCACCGCGATTGTGTGGAATGTTCAGCAACATACCTCGAGCGGACCACATCCTGTGTTTCGAACACCCGTCCCAGTTGCGAGGACCGTAACAGTTTGACATATTCCGCATGAGCCCAAACCAACGGCATCGCTGACCCGGACGGTCTGCCGTAAAACAATTCCCGCTCGGGAACATCAGGCGAATCCCACACTTGTTCCGGTATGAGTCCTCCCTCCGATGCTGCCCCTTCCATGGCACTCAAATAAAGAGCAGGATTTTCCCCGGTGGCTAAAGCGTAATGGCCACGTTCGCCGGCCAACAGAGGCCATAGTCTGCCGATTCCGGTGCCCAAGTATGGTGAGCCATCCTCCCGTTCTCCATAGCCATCGTGATTGTATCGATGCCATAGCGGGCCATAGGGCATGTCTTGCCTGAGCAATGCATCGTATGCCTCGACAGACTCAACGATGTTCGGATCGCTGGGGGATTTAAGTCCATGTCGTACGAGTTCCAAAAATCCGCCGTCAATTACCATTTCCTCAGGATATAGATTAGGGGCACCCGCCGGCAAATTTTTTATCGGAACCCATCCATGATGAATATTGCCGTCAGGGCTTTCCGGCTCGGCAACATGAATACGAACATAATGACGAGGAAATCTTTCATCGATAGCCCCGTTTTCAGTAAATGTCCAGGAATCAAGGTGGCTTTGCCAATAATCTGCGACGCTTTCGGCATAGTCTGCAGCCGCCTCATCTCCACGATCACGGGCCATTGCGGCACCCATAACCAAAGCGCTGACACATGCGGCGATGGTAGCCGGCGAATAGCCTCCGTCCTCTTCCCAACGCTCTTGTTCAGTGACGGGCCCAGCCTGAACTAAATATGCCATGGCGCGTTTTACCATAGGATAGGCATCTTCCCCGGAACGCATAGCGTCCAACTGATGAAGCCGGAACGCCAAATGAACGGGGAATGCAGTCTCATCCAGTTGAGATCCATTCCAATAGGGTGTCCCATCCAACCAAAAATTTTGTGCCCAAGACCCATTGCCTCGTTGGGTTGCCATTAAAAACAAAAGTGACTGCCGCGCTGCGTTAACATCTCCCAACGCAATGAAGGCGTTGGCTGCTTCCACCATATCTCGCGGCCACACTAGATGATATCCCCCAATATTGCCATCGCCGCAGACCTGTCCCCAGGGAATGGACAAAGAAGCAATAATGCCTCCGGGAAAAAGTTTCCCATGATGTGTCTTTAACACCATTGCCGATATGCGCTGCATGCGGGCGTGCTCATCTTGCTCCGGTAACAAATGGGGCAAACTGGCCAAATAATTCTGCCATCCCGCGATGTAGTGGGATTCAATATTAGCATATTCATGAAGCAACGTTAAATCAGCGGTAAATTGCGCTTCCGACTGGTTTCGCCCAAAACTCATAACGACGGTCTGAACACTGTGATTACGAAAGTTGAGCTCTGCCGTTAGCGCAAGATTTCCATTGTGTGCCTGGTCATACTCAGTCAACTCGTGGTTTCGGCGCAACAAGGTCCATCCATCGGAAACCCCCACAAATCCAACGCTTTGTCTTAGGAACGGCACTGTAGACGTGATGCACAGACAAATACCGTCACGCCAGGCCAACAGTCCCGGGCGCCCCCTGAGTGTCGTGGTACTAGCAAAATTGCCTGCACCTTGATTTCCAATATGGGGCGCCGCTAATAAAAACACTCGATAATCGCCAGGTTCACCCTTAAGCACGGTAAACTCAGTATACTGCACTAAGGCATTGCCACTCGGCCAGGTTACGACCCGTTTAGTGATACGGAACCGGCCACCAGGATCTTCGTTAATCATTTGAAAGGCCGGAGCGTCTTGATGAATGTATTCAAATTGATGCGTTAAATCGCGTTTTTCTTCCCAAAATCCGCCATCTCGGGAAATCACCAGCAGTTGTACGTCCCGTGTATTGGCTACATCCATCCGGGGAAAATAAATCTCATTTAAAATTCCGTGAGATAAGGTAAACCATACCGTCGAACAGACATCTATAGCAGTTCCCACACCAGCTTTGGCGCTACTGGTCCACCGAGCGTCAACACCAGGTTGCCCGGGCTGC
>JAKAAL010000827.1 GCA_021802375.1 Bacillota bacterium
CGCGATTGCGGTAATATTCAGCCCGCAATAAGCCCCACCACAGATCCTCCAATAAGGGCGACTGAGATCGCCCCCAAACTTGCTAGAAGTGATGCATCGGTGCCATAGATAATCCGACTCAGCACATCACGGCCCAAAGTATCCGTTCCGAGCCAATGTCGGGACGAGGGCGCCTCTAACACATGAGCAAAACTTGTCGCATCCGCAGGATATGGCGCAATCCAATGGGCACCTACGCCCACCACCACGACAGCGAAGATGATCCCCATCCCAACCAGGTTCATGGGCCTATGGAAAAACTTCCTAAACGCCCTATGCCTAACCGACATCTCGTCCCCGATTCCTTGAACATTTAGCGTGGCTGCCATGGCAATCTCCTCCTACCGGTATGAAATCCGTGGATCGATCACGGCATACAAGAGGTCCACCAATAAGTTCACGATAATCACCATGAATGCCATCACCAGAATGGCTCCTTGCACCACCGGATAATCCTTATTAAAGATCCCCGTCACTATGAGATTCCCCATCCCGGGTATCGAGAAAATATTCTCGATGATGACAACGCCACCCATCAGGAGACCGAGTTGTGTCCCGAGAAACGTTATCGACGGAATAAGTGCGTTCTTAAAGACCCATTTCCATAAGAGGCGCCTCTCAGATATCCCCATCATCCGCATGGTTCGAATGTAGTCACTCGACGCCACTGTTATGACTTCTCCACGCAGTACCCGCATTAAGGGACTCGCCAATCCAATAGCGAGGGTAAGCCCAGGCAATACATAAGCCAGGGGGTTGATCCACACCGCCGTTCCGGTATGGGCCACCCCGGTAATTGCCAACCAATGCAGGCGATACGTGAAGACATAAATCAACAATAATCCAATCACAAAGCCTGGAAGCACGACGCCGGTCGTAGACATCCCCAAAGAAAACCGATCCCAGATCCCTTTTTCGCGAGCACCCGCTAATACCCCAATTGGAACCCCGATCAAGATAGCCAGCACCAAGGCCACCAAGGAAAGCTCAATGGTTCTCGGCAGGCTCTGGAACAGCAACGTGGTGACGGGTTCATGAAAGATCATTGAGGTGCCCAAGTGCCCCTGCACTAGCGATCCAAGCCAATCCAGATACTGCCTCCAAAGAGGCAGATTAAGATGGAGCTCTGCATCTAAGGTACGGATGTCGGCTGGACTGGCTTGAATCCCTAAAATGACCACCGCCGGATTGCCAGGTACCAAATGCACCAGGCTAAAGACAATGGTGGCCACCAATAAGGCGGTGAGAATACTTAAGAATACCCGCCGAATCAAATATTGCACCATTGCCTTCAACTCCTTCGCTTATTTATTTGCTACCCAACGACACCCGTCCCAAATAGAAGTACTGGGTTGGGAAGTTAATGAAGCCATTCACCTTGTTATTGACACCCACAATAATCGCCGGGTTAATCAGGTCCACCATCGGCACATCGTTAGCCATTCGAGCCGCGATGGTTTGGTAGTCCGTCTTCCGTTGGGCCTGGTTGGGCGTAGCCAAAGCAGCATTTAAGAGATTGTTGACGGTGGGGTCGTCAAATCCATCTTTCACCACGTCGGCCGATGTCTCATCAAAGATATACGACACCGAGTTGGGGTCTAGCGACCCGCTCATGTTAATAAAGTCCGCCTGATACGCTCCGGAGTTCAAATTCGTAATATAGGTGGAAAGCGCTAAGAGTTGGATGTGCATCGTAATCCCGACTTTGGCCAGTTCCGACTGCAACACCTGAGTGAGCAAAATGTACTTACTCGTATTTTGTGCCTGTACCGTAAAGCTAAATCCCTGGGGATTCCCGGCCAATGCCAATTCTTGCTTCGCCTTGGTGTCACTAAAGGGAATTGATAAATTCGGGTTATAGGCCCATGAAGTCGGCGAGAACTGGCTATAGGCCAAAGCCCCCGTCCCGTGAAACACCACGTTTCGAATCACCGATCGATCAATGGCATACTGAATGGCTCGACGATTGTGCACGTTACTGAGAGGACCAGAGGTTTGGTTTAGGTTAAAACCAAACCAACCGAGACCCGCGACCTGGCTTACGTGGGCCACTGAAGATTGGACCTGTTTAAGTTGGCTCGGTCCTAAGACGTCCGCAATCTGCACTTGCCCACTATCTAAGGCGTCCACTAACGTCGACGCCGATAAAATCGGGTCAAATACCACTTTATTGAGGTAAGGTTCTTTAGCCTTCCAATAACTTGCATTGCGCACCAAGGTTACCGCACCATTGGGTACCCAGCTCTGGAACTTGAAAGGTCCCGCGCCTACTGGATGAGACCCATAGGAAGAACCCTCACTTTGAATCGCCGTCGGCGATGCAATCATTCCGACTGGGCCGGCTAAGTTATCCATAAACGGTGCGAAGGCTTTGGATAAGTTCACCGTCAGTTGGTTAGAGCTATTCACTACGATGCTGGTCACGGGACCTAGGTTAGACACCTGTACGGATGCCGTCGCGGGATTCAAAATCCGCTCCCAATTATACTTGACGGCCGCTGCATTAAAAGGTGTGCCGTCCTGGAACTTCACCCCTTTACGGAGGGTGATTACATACTTGAGGCCGTTAGCACTCACCGCAACGTGCGTGGCCAAGTTGGGAACCAACTTCCCACCAGGAGAGATTTGGAGCAAGGTTCCATAAATGTTGTCCATAATCTGCTGGTCCAACATGGTGTGCGAGGTGGCCGGGTCAAATGTCTCGTAGGAGGTATATGTCCCAATGGTCAAGGTTCCACTGTGTGTTGGTGCATTGGCTGCGGCCGTAGGCGTGGCATTAGCAGCGGTGCTCCCGCACGCCCCGAGCGTAGATGCCGACAAAATTCCTACAATGCTGGTAGCCACTTTGCGTTTAAGTCCTGTCAATGTAATCATCTCCCGTTAATGTTGTGGTTCTGCTCTCTGCCGTGTTCTAAGAACGAATCCGAGACAGTGCTTTTGCGAATCCACCACTGTGATACCATTGGCGACATGAACCCCATGCGTGATTGAGTCAAAACCCTCGGGTCAGCACCAATCATGCGACTTTCATTTTTGGCAGATACTCACCACTGCCGTCCCGACCACCTCCCCCACTATCTGAACCTGGGTGAACCCGCT
>JAKAAL010000828.1 GCA_021802375.1 Bacillota bacterium
GTTCGATGCACCCCGACGCGTACGTCTCTCCGGTCACTGTGTCGGTCGGAGGCGCGGTCATCTTTGTTTTGGATGTGGATCACTTCCAGAAGATTTAAGTTTCTGGGCCCATCCGTGAGGTACGACTGCTCGGGTCGCCGGGGCACTCGCCAAAGATCCCGGCGGCCTCGCCTCAAAAGGACCCAGGCGGGAGCGCTCCCGTTCTCCATCGGTAAAGCCTCCTCGGGCTCCGCGGATACTAACCAGATAGGCGAGAGCCTCTAAATGGTCGCCTAAGATGATGTGCTCCAACTGCCCGGAACTGAAGCGGGAATCCACGTCGTGGATTCGGTTTCTGGCCACGACATCGACGGGGCCGGCCACCCCTACGCTGAGACCCGCCAGCACCGCTTTCGCATGGGCCAGTGGCGGCACTGCCAGTGGCGCGCAGCCAATGGCTTCGATGGCTTTGCGGCTAAGGGCGTGAGGGATCCCCGTCATGGAGCTATAACCTAGGTCTGATCGACCGAGCACCCAATTCAAGTAGGCCTTGGCGATATTGACGGGATGTTGAGGATTGAACAGCGTGAGGCGACTCACATCATTAAGCGCCACATCAAGGCCTCGCTCTACACCCGAGAGGAATGGAAATAACTCATGACTGCGAACGATGATATCGGCATCCATGAATAACACCGCCTCGGCATCCGCCTCGATCGCCGATTTTGCCCCCAATGCCCGGCCAATATCGTGACCCAGCACCGAGTCGTATTCTAACACGCGGCACCCATAGCGTTCCGCTACCGCCTTGGTATCGTCAATCGACCCATTGACGACCACAATGATTTGATCAAGCGGTAGTTCCTGCACTGCTTGCAGAACCTGGGCGATCGTACGTCCTTCGTTGTGAGCCGGAATGACAGCGGACCATTTCCAATGCAACGGATGTTCCTCTAGGCTCGCCGAGTTCCACTGCAAATGTCCCTGCTGATTCAATACGCCCGCTCTTTCCGCTTCCGGCCACGGCGGATTGAACTGGTCACGAATAGCGTTGTGCACGGCCTTTTGCTCCTCTGAGGGGCCAATTTTGTACTTCCTTGCCTTTTGCCCAGAAAGCCTATGACGTGGAGCGTGAGCGGCCCGTCATCAGGTGGGCGAGTTGCTCAATTTCCTTCCCTTCGCCCGATCGCTTGATCCAGGCACACTCTGCTCTTCTAGAACTATGCAACCAATCGGAAAACGAGTGTCGTTGCTGACGATTTTTTGGAAAATCCACCACCTTCGCATTGCTATGACTCAGATCCGCTAACGTTCGGACCTTAGACACTAAAGTCTCGCCTTGGTATTTCGGGACGAAAGAATCTTAACCGAGTGTCATCCGATCTTCCTCCACTGGGCTCTTCCTCTTCGGCGAGCAGCCTCAAAACGGTAGCTCGTAGGCATCCAAGACCGGGCGATGGGCTTGCCAGCCACCAGGTTAGGCACTTAGGGAACGCACACCGGCCCAAGAGATCTCACGACGACAGTCTAGAGCAACCCCATGTCTTCCTTTATGGTGCCCAGATCGCCAACCGCGGAACAATCGTTTCGACGTCACGGCGCCGCCTCATGGATGATTGCCTCCAAGCCAACATTGGCCACATCGGCCGACGGGGTGGGGGGAAGCCCATTCATCTGCCTTTGGCCGCCTGCGCTCGGGGTTTGGTTTCGACATCTTCTTTTCTAAGCTATACTATGCATATGGAGCAATCATTATCGTTATCTGGCTTGGCGTCTTTAGTCCATGCTTGTGATCGTTGCCAACGACTGCGAGCATGGTGTGAGACCGCCCAGGGGCAACAGGCACGGTATCGCGACCAGCCCTATTGGGGAAAGCCTGTAGCCGGATTTGGCGACCAGAATGCACGCATCGTCATCATCGGACTCGCCCCAGGGCGTCATGGCGCCAACCGCACTGGCCGACCATTTACCGGGGATGCCGCTGGCGGGTGGCTTTATGATGCCTTGTTTCGATACGGGTTTGCCAATAGCTCATCATCTATTGCGATGAATGATGGGCTGACTCTGCGTGACGTGTACATCACTAATTTGGTGCGTTGCGCCCCGCCCGGGGACAAGCCTTCGCGTGATGAAATCGACGCCTGCCAAACCTTCTTGCACCAAGAACTCACATTGCTGCCACGCTCAGAAGGTGTGCTAACCCTGGGCCGAGTAGCATTTGAAGGCTATATCCGATGGCTTCAGGAGATGGGGGAGGGGCTGAAGAAACGACCGGTATTTGAGCACGGCCGCGTCTATCGTTTTGACCGAAATAAACGTTGGCTATTGGCCAGCTATCATTGCTCCCAGCGTAACACCCGCAGCGGGCGGTTAACTCCACCGATGTGGAATCAAATTTTTGAACAACTGGGCCGATTGGTATCAGCCAAAAATGACGGCGAGATGGCGTCAGAAATGGCTAAAAAAGAGTGAGGACCCCGCGTTATTTTGTCCGCTGCTCATACGTGGGGCCGCCCACCCCAAGGACTAAGAAGGACTAAGGTCGCCGTCGGTGGTCCCAGCGACCGTTACCGAACACTCACCTAAAGTTCCCCACGTTCGTTTTCCGCTGATTGTTCGCTCTCCGCTTTTGGAACCACGGTGTTTTCCTCCAGTTGGAGTCTGGCCATAACGGTGACGAGTGTCTGTAAAAGCCTAGCCACTTCTGAATTGGCGCCGGGGATTGCTCCCGTAATTGAGCGTTTGGCTGATCCAAGATCTTGTTATCCGCCTCGCAGATCACCATAGATGGGTTGAGTTGAGGAGCAACGCCATCGGATTCTCTCACCGAACCGGCGGCAAACCGTAACGAAATTTCGTCTATTGTCGTCCGCGAGGAGGATAATAGCCTCTTTGGTCATCCACGGTTTGATCTCAAAATCGGTGCTCCGCGTTAAAATCCTCTTTGCTGCATTGGCATCTGCCGTATCGACCGTGCCCCAAAACATTCACCTGAAATGATCCCCCGTTGGCCATGTTGTTTGCGGTCGTGAACCCACAATGACAGGCATTCCTGACTCGTCTACGCGGACCGAGCCGCTTGAAAGAGCCTTAATAACCCGTCTCCATCTATCCCAAAAGTGTCGTTTGGTGAAAAAACGACTTTTTTGTTGCGGACC
>JAKAAL010000829.1 GCA_021802375.1 Bacillota bacterium
CGTAAGGCCCCGCTCAAGGGCACCCGTGCACCCCCAGTGAGCTTCGCGAATTCCCGTTCAACCCGTTGCCCTTTACGGCGACTGGCCCGACCTCGTTTCGATGCCTCACTCTGTTTTACCGCCTTGCGCCGCGCAGCCCGTTGCGCTTTCAGCACGGTGGTTTGCGGATGCTCAATCTGCGGATCACGTGGCAGATAATAAATAGGGCGTAAGGCGTCTTCCGGCCACGTACAAGCCCAACATTGCGCGGAATAGTGGCGGCAGTTCTCGCGCACTAAACAGCCGTCCCCAGTCCCAAAGGGCACCTGCAGAAACTCATCCGGCATAGGGACGCTCCATGTAGCCACAGTCCGGATCACTGCATCCGGCCCACTCATCGCCCGTCAACGGATCAATAAAGAGAATCAACGGGCTCTGACACCAACGACAGATAGCTTGTTCTGTCATCCCACAACCCTTCTTTCTATGGTGATCATCCCATAGGCGGTGTCTCAAGAATGTCTCAAGTTTTCATGATGAGCAAAATAATTTCATTTTCTCTCTCAAAAAGACTTGCATTCTGGTAACGATAGCGTTACAATGAAACCACCAAAAGGAAAGGGTGGAGGACATATGACCAAGGTCACAGTCACGACAAAGAGGCACGGCACCAAAGAATTTGAAGGATACCCCCAAGAATGTACTCGATTTATTGCAGGGGTGTGCTCATCAATCGCCCAGGGATTGTCAAAAGAACATGTGAACTGGATAGAGAAAGAATTACGTCTGAAATTGTTAGAAATATTAGAGGAGAAAGATGTTTTGAACGAGCCATATTTTCCAAAAATAATTATTCCAGTGGACAAAAGTTTTGAGTATACATTCAATGGGAATTACTTCGAAAGAGGCTCCAATCAATTCGAATCCGCGCAATACACCGTGACCATTCATGTATATGAGAAATAGGAGGGAAAGGCTATGACTGAAACGATGCTGTATGACGCTTTGGCGGCCCGTGACTGGACCGCCATCGCCCTTCCCGCAGAACTTGTCGCCACCGAAGGCGACATTACCTGGATTGTCGGCCCGCTTGACGACGGACGCTGGTTTGCCACCGATGACGCCGAATTGGACCCGGATCGCGTCACATTCTTTGCCTCGCGGTTAGCCGCCATCGCTTTCCAATGGGAAGGCTGGTTGGATGTGTATCCTAACTACGACGATAATCAACGCACCGAACGCTTCGGCTGGCTGGCCGATCCCGATTGGATGACGGCGGCGGAAGTCGCGGAACAGTACCATCTCACCCCCGGCGCCGTGCGGGTAGCGATTTTCCGAGGCCAAGCCCACCATGCCGGAGTGTGGAAACGCAGTGCTCAGCTCTGGCTCATCCGGGCCTGTGAAGCGGAGCGCCTCTGGGGACGCCGATAAGCGTCCCCGTTTTTTATTCGTCGGCCTGCTCCCATCCCCGCGCCGTCTTGTGCCACGGATAGGGTCGGCCCCAGCGCCATCTGTGACGAACCACATCCGCCAGCATCAACGCGTAATTGGCCACGTCGCCACATTCTCCAATAATGACATCCACGCCCAAATCCCCATCAATCACATCACACAATTCCCACCACTCATTCCGGATTTGTTCCAACAAATAAGTCACGCCATCGTCGTCCCATCCTCTGTTTTTATCATTGACCCGCAATCTGCTCTCCATGTGTCGTGCAAACCACTGCACTGTGGGACGGGGTGTGGGTTCTAAGGCAATTGACAAAGCTACAATACCTGGGGGGAGCCACTCCACATCACGCAAAACATGGGTCACACGGCAGCGGCAACCACGCCCCGTATAAAGCCATTCTGGTCTATGCTGACATTCGTGCATCTTTTGGGCTATCGTCCCAAATGACAGTGCGGGCGATTAGTAAAGTCGCAGAAGCCTACAAGCGAGACAAAACGGTGCAACCTGTGTTTCGTCCGCACGGGGACATCATCGCGGCCTTGAGGGGGATACCTGTCGTCTTGGTCGATCCGCGCAATACCTCGCGTTCGTGTCCTGAATGCGGAATGATTGATAAACGCAATCGTCCGAACCAAGCCTCCTTTCGGTGTATCGGGTGTGGGTTCGCTAGCCCTGCCGACACCATCGCTGCGGGCAATATTGCTCGTAGGGCGGATGTCAACCCGCCAGACGCGGGGTCTGCTCCCAAGCAGGCACCTGCAAGCTCCGCCCTTTAGGGCGGGGTCGTTGACTTGGCATTCGATCCCTCCTGTCTCAACAAACCTCTCGGAGAAACTCGGTTACTTCCACCGATTTCCTCTCTGGCACCGTCGGTCGATGTCGTTGCCAACGCCGCACTGCCTTTTCAAATGGTGTCCAGAGACCTTGCGAATACGGGTGTCGGTTCTTGAGATCAGCCACCGTGAAGGTTAATCCGCACGTGGGACATCCCCCTTCCCATCCGTTGCCGTCCTCCACGTCCTCCAAACCGGTACTCCCTTTCAATTCAATCTGCGTGCCACACGCACACGTGATGGATAACGGTGGGGGATCCCACAGCGGCCTTGTTGGATACGGAGTAGTTTCAGCATATTGGTGTAGCGTGCTCAACGCCGTCAAATAGACCTGATCCATCCACTCCCATCGATACAATTGGTAGTCGGTTAATACTTCTGCTATCATCATGGGAGCCGTTCCTACAAATTGTCCATGTCCACAAGGCATTTTGATAATAACCCCGTACGTCAACCCAATAATAAGAGGATCAGGAAGCTTTTCGATTTTCCTCACCTGACGACACGTCAAACATGTGACCTCAAACATGTGATATTCCCCCTATACTTTATTAACTTTCTCAACGTCATATTGCATGTATGTTCTGCCCCCTGTCATAATATATGCCCATCATCCCTTTCTCATTCATACCGCACGATTTTCCGAATCCCTAGCTGCTTCTGCCATGCATATAACGCGGCCTTCTGCATCCCCAGTAGCCCCGCCATGGCCTCCCGCGTCATGCCCCGGTTCAGGTGTGCCAGCATCCACGCTTTGGGATCCGGCCCTGTCACCGCTAGGGCCGCGCGGCGCTTTTTGAAGCGATCTCCTTGTGCACAGGCTTGCGAACAATACCGTTGCCAGTGCCCATGATGGTGGCGTGGC
>JAKAAL010000830.1 GCA_021802375.1 Bacillota bacterium
AAGACATTTCACTCGGTTTCTAAGGATCGGATACTGGCACCGACCCCGTTTGCCTACCTTAGGCTCGTTCATCAAGGAGGACGTTGCACTGCACCAAGTGCCAAGTGCCAAGTATATCGCTGCGGTTGGTTGGGACTTGTTGCCTGCGATGGATTCCACGCTGAGGCACTTTTCGTACCCGCCCTAAATTTCTTCTCCTTGGGTCAAAATCGATAGGTTAGTGGATGATGACGATCCCAGGTGCATGGGTCAAGACCGTGAGCCAGTAAAAGGTGATGGCGTCCGTCGCCACGGGTTTGATTGCGGTGGGTCTCAGGCCGAGTTTGCGCTTTTTCTTCAAAGCCGTGGCTCTTACGCTCTTTCTGTGATTACTAATTGCCTAGCCAACGAATTAACCGGAAGATTATGGGCGTTTCCTGTGATTTATTGCCAGAACGATAGGAAATGCGCACCACATATCTGTCGTCTCTGTACTCTCTGCCGAGTTTCCCTAATTTGCTCGGAAAAATTAACGCAAACCGCTAATATGCGGTTGCTACACCTTGACTGCGTCAACTATTAATAACAGAAATTGCGTATGAGCCAAACATTTCGCAACTCCGTCCTTCCGATTCGACAGACGATACACAGCCGGTATAGCCTGTAAGTGCGCTAGACAGGCCATACCAATGGCACTGGAGGAATGATCGGCAGTCCATCCCCAGCTCCCGCGGGTCAAAAAACCGCTGGCTCCACCTCTGGTCGAATTCATAAGTTTAGGGCAAGCCGTTCCTTTCTCGTCCCCGCCTGGTCGGTAGGTGTGACGGCGTGCCGCTCCTCTTCGTACGGGGGCGAATTCGGTCCATTTCGGCGTTTTACTATGCCCTTTCGGCTCGTTCCCTTGAGCCCCCAGACTTAGCGAATGGGTCGGAATTCTTGACATCAACGCCCTTTCGTACCATCGTTTTCGATCGACGGCGTGCCGGTATCTTTCTTCAATTTTTGGCTGCATTTGGGTATCGACGCTAAAGATGCCCTGCCTTATCATCCAGATAGACGATTGGCATCGTCGGCTCGGGTCCTCGTGACCATTGGTCTTTCGTCACAAGTTTGTTACCATAGCTGTAGGCTTTTGATTGAGAGGAGAACACACTGTTGAATCGCGACATTTGGATGATCCCCAAAAATCAGGCATTTCTCCGCAAAAGATCCCCTAAAGCTAGGAATCGCAGCGAATGGCTTCCCGTCGTCCAGGACCTCAATGACACCTGGGACCACGTAGCCGCCCATGGCATCGCGGCACCCCAAATTGGCATTTCTCGGCGGATCTTTGTCTTCCGTCCCTACGGCGACGAAACCTCCCCGCCCGAAGCCATCATCAATCCTAAAATCATTCGGGCCCAGGGGGAGCTTAAGGATTTCGATGGTTGTCTTAGTGTTCCCCGAATTTATGGACGTACGCGCCGCGCCGCCATGGTGGAACTCACAGGCTTCGACGTAGATGGCAATCATATTCGACGCACTTATGAGGGCTTTACCGCCCGAATTATTCAACACGAGTTTGACCATCTGGACGGAATTTTGTTCATCGACCGACTCGACTCGCTCGACGATGGCTATACGTTTCGACGGATTGAAGAAGCGGACGAAAGCGGAGTCATGGTCGAACGCAACGAAGAAGTGGCATTGTCCCCAGACGAACGCATGGGAATTCAACGCTTGCAGGTGAAGCTGCCCGGTCATGCCTTAACGTGGTAGCATGACCGGGCGGACAGACAAATTGAGGTTAGATCGGCCACCATCACCGACCTAACCTCCTCCTGCTCTAAGGTATTGGCGTACTCGTTCGATAGCCTTTTCCAATTGGTCGATGCCGGTGGCATACGAACAGCGCACGAAGCCCTCACCGGGTCGACCAAAGACACTTCCTGGGACCACCGCAACTTTCGCCCGGACCAACAAGTCTTCAGCAAACTCATGGGACGTCATGCCGGTGGAACGAATATCTGGAAATGCATAAAATGCCCCTTGCGGGTCGCTGGTTGGCAAGCCCAGAGCATTCATGCCATGGACTATCAGCCTTCGCCTGCGATCGTATTCCGCGACCATCACCGAAACATCGGCCAGACCGGTATCTAGTGCCTCCAAGGCGGCCATCTGCGCCATCACGGGAGCACATAACATAGTATACTGATGCACTCGCAACATACTCTGGATGATGACATCCGGACCGCAAGCATAGCCCAGCCGCCACCCGGTCATGGCAAACGCCTTTGAAAAACCGCCGACCACCACCGTGCGCTCGCGCATCCCTGAACAACGAGCTAAACTCGTGTAATCTACGCCATACAAAATTTCCGCGTAAATCTCATCGCAGATAACCAACAAGTCCAATTTCTCGATCACTTGGGCCAGGCGCTCAAGACCTAAGCGGTCAATAACCGCGCCAGTAGGGTTGTTAGGATTGCATAAGATGATAGTACGCGCCCCGAGTTCTGCCGCTGTCAGCAAATCTTCGGCAGCCAAGCGAAATCCGGTTTCCGGTCGTAAGGCAATGCTCAGCGGAACGCCTCCTGCCAATTGAATCAGGGGACGATAGGCAACATAGGTGGGCTCGGGAATCAAGACCCGATCGCCGGGTCGCACCATCACCCTTAGGGCTAGATCGATAGCTTCGCTGCCGCCTACGGTCACCAGCACGTCCGTCCCGGGCGAGTAATGCAGGCCAAAGCGTGTCCGAAGATACTCGGCAATCGCAATCCGCAAACTTAACAAACCTGCATTGGCCGTATACGACGTCATCCCGCGTTCTAATGCATACAAACCAGCTTCTCGAATATGCCAAGGAGTGACAAAGTCAGGCTCGCCCACCCCCAACGAAATCACATCTTCCATGGTTTCGGCCAAATCAAAAAAACGACGGATGCCTGAGGGTGGCACGTTTTGCGCGAGCGGTGAGAGGCGGTTGCCCCAGTCGATCATGGAGTAATCACCAATCGCTGGTCGTCATCACCGTCTTCTAACACCACTCCGTCCACTTTATAAGTCTTTAAGATGAAGTGCGTCGTCGTAGATTGGATGAAGTCGATCGCGGCTAAACGTTCCGAGACAAACCGCGCCACTTCTTGAATGCGATGGCCCTCCACCACCACT
>JAKAAL010000831.1 GCA_021802375.1 Bacillota bacterium
CGAGCCTCCTAAGCATTGTCTTGAGAATCCAGGGTCTCCAAATATTGAATCTGTTCCTGCAGGAGCTCTCGCAGAGCTTGTCGTTCAACCGATGAGAGCTTCGGTAATTGCCGCGTGCGGAGGTCGTTGAAATGATTGACCTCACGGGTGAGAAAGCTGCTCGTCGTCCGCTTTTTTGGGGGTTCTTCCGGTTGGGACCGTCGTTCCTTGCGATCTCGAACCCACTCGCTCATTTCCAGGATCGTGGGGCTATTCTTTCCAATATACTCAATGGCTTCCGCCATGACACCGGATTCGTACTCGTTCGCGTCCGCGTCTAATAGGGGGTTCAAAGCCTTGGCCATGGACCAGCTGGGAATTGCGCGGGATTTGAGGCCCGCCCGAACGTCCGCCCGAGATGTCAGTTTGAGAATGACCGACAAAGTGCTTTTGGCTTTCCCGACGCGCTTACTAATCTCACCAAGACTCAGCCCCAGGTTCAGCAGTCGTTTATACGCTTCGGCTTCCTCCCACAGTTCCAAGTCCTTGCGTTGCACATTCTCAACGACCATTTCGACCACACGCTGCGTCTCGTCGGCATCGGTAATCACGGCGGTAATGGTGTCCCATCCCAGCAAGCGCACGGCACGGTACCGGCGCTCACCCGCAATCAGCCGATATCCACCTTCGGACTCCCTCGCGACACGGATAGGCTGCAATAACCCCGACGCTTGGATGCTATCCGCCAGTTCCGCTATATCGGGATCAGCATCGTCAATTTCCCGCACATTCACACCGCCGACGAGAATCTCAGCTAGGGGAATGTCTAGCACATTCGGGAGAGACTCCACCGTAAGAGGACTTTCATTCTCGGTTACACCATCTAGAACTCGAGATGCCCCATGGATCTGTTTGAATTTGTCATCCAAACCCATGTTCCCCAGACGCTCACTAATGGGAGTGTTGTTCGATTCTCTCGGCAAGGGTCGTCACCATCCATTCTGTTAAAGTCACGTAATCCTCGGCCATCTTGGACCGGGGATTATATTCCGCCATCGATTGTCCTCGGGCCGCCGCACGTTCCACATCGACACTGATGCGAATCGGCGGGGCGACTAAACTTCCGCCCATGTGTTTTAGTTGCTCCAACAGTTCAATAGACACGTTGTTCCGGAGATCGTAGCGTACAGGCACGAGACCGATAATGCGCGAGCTGTCCAAGTCTTCGATGAGTTCAGAGACACCAGCGACCGCGTACAGTCCAAAGTCCACTGGGATAAGAATCGCATCGCTGATTTTCAATACGCTATCGACCCAATCACTTTGGGAAGGATTCGTATCGACGATAATCCAATCGTAAGCTGGTAGTTCCCGAAAACGCCGTGTCACGACATCGAGAGTTGATTGTTCCCACCACGAGGGCTTACGAGTGCTGGGTAACAGATCAAGGGTAGGCCGCACAGAAACGGGTTCAAAACGTCCCTCTACGATCCAGTTATAAACGCCGGGCTGCGCGTCGCATCCTAGGCCGAACGTTGCATTATGTTGGCGATCTCCGTCAATGATGAGCACGCGCTGACCCGCCGAAGCCAGGTTTACCCCTAAGTTGATGCTCGTAGTAGTTTTCCCCACGCCACCTTTGGCGTTATGTATGGTGATAATCATGCCTCCACCCCAATAGAGCGATGGCGCTCTTTCCACTGGCGCAGATCCTCTCGTGATATGCGCCACGCCTTACCAGCTTTGAGGGCAGGGAGTTTCCCACTCCGACACCAACGAATGACCGTTGCGTCCGACACCCGAAGCTCTTTCGCAACCTCCTGAGCCGTCAATAGCTGTTCAATAGCGGCTTCTGTGTTTGCCATGCCTGCACCCCCTTCTTGGTACATGTCCATTCGCCACACCCATCGGTATTTCCTGCAATCGAGGTAAATTAAAACAATATCGTGCATATTAGACACCATTTATTGGCATTTAAAACAAAACTGGTCAGATGTCAGTTTCGTATTAACGTTCCTCCCCCGACAAAAAGAGTGGGTGTTTCCACGTGGAAACACTTGCCCGCATCAATGCCCGTTATTCCCCAAGGACTTGTCATAGCGTTTTTAGCAAAAGATGTTTTGAGCCGGAATAGAATAACTTAACGAGACCTTATGGCCGCATTCCCTTTACGGTCGCGAGGTGATCCACCAACGACGGATAGGATTACGATAAAGACATATGTTGCCCAAGGTCACAGGATAGGGTGTGGAATAACCCCATTGCGATAGATGGACTTTCGCCATGCCAAGGTTCCCATCTTCTCTCAAAAAACAAAAAGCCTCCGATCCAGTGACCGGAGGCTTTTGCATTAAGCGATAGAGCTAGTACCGGAGATGAAACGTGTGGTCAATTATAGGGGACAGGTATTGCTCCACTATTCCGGACGGGATTAGGATCAGTGCCCCAATGAGGCCGCAACCAACAACAATCTGCAGAGCGGTGCGATGGTCCGTGCGAAGGCCTCCGAAGAGGATAGCCATCGGCACGGCGTAAGCCGCGAACTCCAAAAACCCGTGAGGCATGGAAAATAGTCCTCGCCAAAACGACCCACCGTTCATGGTCACAAGAGCACTGCCGCCCATAAACAACATAAACAGGTTCTGTACAAGAATGACACTCAGGCCCAGTACACCCAAAAAAATCGAAAACCATTCCCGTTTGGGTGTTCGAATGAGGTACACGGAACCGGCTAGTACTGCGACAACCACCCAATTACTCAAGATAATCCGTACCACCGATAGTGAGATGGAGTTAAGGAATCCTTCAATTCCTTGGTGGGAGTGATACATCTGACGGATAATATGCACTTGCAACGCCGCCGTATGCGATGAAACAGGCGCAAGCAAGCCCATCACAAAGGGACCCCACCAAATAGCATAAGCCAGTAATACGGCCCACCAGTGTTTACGAAGATAAGGGCCGCCTTGCGCTATTGACGAGCGCAGATAAGCCCCCAAGACAGATAGGGTTGAAGTTATAGTCATAACCAACGCGGCGAACAACCGTTCCATCGCCGCTTCCTCCCTTCCAGAAATGTGAGATACCAAGGTCTATTCGCCTTGGTTTTTGCCCCAAAAAGGGGCCCCCGAACCAAAGGTCGGGGGG
>JAKAAL010000832.1 GCA_021802375.1 Bacillota bacterium
ATCTCCGTACTGATTGGACTCCTGCCATTGCCCAATCAACGCCTTGGCATGACGAATTGACGCATCGGATCGCTTATGATAGCCCAACATATGCACCGTCTGGTGCGATTGGCCGATAGCCAGGAGCCGTTCCCCCGCCGATACCGATAGAGCTAGCGGCTTTTCGGTAAACAATGGCCGCCCCATACTCAACAGTTGGGGCAAGACGTATTGGTGCTGTCGATAGGGGAGAATAGCACAAATCCCATCAATATTTCTGGGCACATCAGCCAACAACTCTTCTATATCGGTATAGATGCGGTCGATCCGATAGCGATCGGCAACCTGATGCGCCAACCCACGCCTCGTATCTAGCAATCCGACTAACTGACAAGACGTCTCACTGGCCAGTTGCGCATACGTGCGGAGATGCGCACGTTGAGCCATATTTCCCGCCCCAATCCAAGCAATTCGAGGAATCGTCATTGACCTCGTCTCCATTTCTGTTCTCGTGGACCTCGGTTTTGACCTACGCACGCATCCCTAGGTTTTCAAACAGGTAGAGCCCGTCTTTGCCGGGAGCGACCAAATCCGGATAGCCGTTCCCGGTCACATCCTGCACCCAAAAGTAGATTCCGGTGCCTGAAGCTTCTCCCGCAGACCCGTAATCGATCACATGCTTCTCAAAAGTCCCACCGAACATTTTGTAATAGTAAATCCCGATAGGATCGTCTGCGCCAGGATCCCCGTCATTGTGTGCGCGATAACGCTTTCCAGTCACCAACTCCAATTGGCCATCGTTGTCCAAATCCACCAATTGCAAGTCATGAAATTGTGAACCACTGGGATCAATCGAGTGCCAAATCCAGTGCCGCTGACCATCCGCGTCGTTGCCTTGCTCGATCCAAGACAACCCGTAATCATGAGCCTGACCGACAATTAAATCGGTGCGGCCGTCGTGATTGACATCATAGGCCAGGATAGGCACACTGGCTTGACCTAAGGAAAACTCGGGATGCAACACCCACGGTTTGCTCCACGCATTCTGACCAGGGTGTTCCAGCCAGCCGTGGTTTAGAATCACGTCCGTTCGACCATTGCCGGAAATATCCCCAAAACCTAAACCATGTCCGCTCGGTTCCGCATTAAGCAGAATCTTTTGAAATGCACCAGTGCCCCGTCCCGATGCGTCCGTCACCAGTTTGTAGCAACAGGTGGGTCCGTTGGGCGTATTCGGAAAGACTTCGGGAATGCCACAGCCGTCGATATCATAAAATCGGATGGTCTCAATATTGCCACAATGGTCGATATCGAAAACGCGCCAGTCCCGGTTAGACAACCCAGGGTTTTGCCGCCAGCGCAGGGTTTCCCCCCACCAACCTCCGGTGATGACATTAACCTGGATCCGTGACAACGATTCCAGAATAATCGCACAACTAAATTTAGGGTCATAAAGCAAACGTTGGTTTGTAGTTGCGAGGGTTGTCCTGCCGGATTTGCAGAGTCGAAAGACTGAGCGTTTCCTCAGTTCGCGTGCCGTGGGACTCACCGGGCAGGCCAAAGCCCGGCTCGCATTGAACCGGTCAATATCGTGATATAGGGCGAACCGTTCGGCCGAATGGTCAGGACTCAAGGGCTGGCAAAGAGATCGTACAACCTGGCAATCGCAGGACCCCACGGGTTGTTTAGGCTATAGCGCCACGCGAGGGTTCGCCCATGGCGAACCAGTTTGACTGCACACTGCACGAGATGTTTCGTCACGGTCGCCAGTCGGCGTCGATGCTGCGGGGTGCGCAACGGAACGGTCGGATCATTCAGCGTGGCCTGTCCCATCACGCGCAGGACATTGAACACTAACAAAGCCATCTGCATGATGAGATTGTTCGTCGCAAATTTCCCGGACGGCAACCGCTCCAACTCCAGATCGGTTTTATATTCGCTATGAAACTGTTCCATCGTCCCGTGTTCCGGATAGGTGGGCAATACCTCTTCGGGGGTGGCCTCCACATTGCACCAATACGTCGCCACCTCGATCTCGGGCACGCAGAGACGTTGGCCATTGGCGAGAATGGTGCGTTCAATCACCTCATAGACCACTCGTTCGGGATCGTGTCCTTTCTTTGGTATCCGGGTGGTTTCCCCGCGATAGGCAATTTTCCCCTCCCGGAGCGGATACGCAGTGCCCTCTTTTTTGGCTAACGCGAGCCAGCCGACCACGCTTTCCCGTCGAAGGTTCCGCTTAATCATAGACGCCACCTGCCGGTGCTCTTTGCAAATGTCGAGATTCGCACTAGCATCGTTGCCGAAATCCAATCGCACCACGATTCTGGGATCAGGCCCCACAATTTGACGCGCTCGCGTGAGACAGGCATCGAGCAAGGCCGGCGTCCCGTTTTGGCAATGTTGTTTTCCCTCGCGAAACTCCACGGCCAGGCCATACCCTTCTTGGCCTAAATAGACCATGTTGGGAGCAAACCCGTCACATCCTTTATAGGTCCGAGAGACCCCCTCTTTTTTCGTTTTGCTATTATCCATGGGGGAGACGTCCATGTCGAAGGGGATATATTCGTGATTCCCAATCACGATGGGCGTCATCTGCGCATACTGCTTTAAAAGGTGATCGGAACTCTCATTGAACGCATCGGCCCAGCCACTGGTCGCTTCGCTCGCGGCTGCGGCGTCGATGCGTTGGCGTAGCGTCGGAGCCGAGGGCACCGCCTCCAGGCCAAGTGCCATGGCGAACATTTCGTCGTCACGGACCGATTCGATGTCCTCGTAGGTCGGCATTTTCATGGCGATGAGGCCCATCATGGCCGTAGCCACATCCTGATGCGAGATGTCGGGCTGTTCGACCCCTTCGACCTGGGAAGCCTGAAGGCGCTTGCCGAACGGCAAGCCCGCTAGAATCTGCCCCACGATGCCCAGCCCTCCAAAATTGCTCAGCGTGTCTCTTCCCTGTTCAAATGTAAACGGCACTTTCCATCCCATTTGGGTCACCCCGTTAGCCTTGGATTTTCACTTGGAAGTGGCGACAGCATTCGGCCTCTTCGTGACTGATTCTCGAAGTATGGCACAACTCTGTGCAAAATACCAGAAGTTTTTTCGCTACGCGGAGTATTCGCCATTCGCACCCATCGGGTGAAA
>JAKAAL010000833.1 GCA_021802375.1 Bacillota bacterium
ATAGCGACCCTTGCCCTTGAGCAGGGCCGCTTCGATGCCTATATCGGCGGCGGCTATGGGCCAATCCTTGTTCCACAGTTGTTCTTGCAAAGCCACCGTATTGGTTGCGACGACCACGCGCTCGCCAGCCCGCGCACTCTCTAAGGCGGCGGGGACCAGATAGGCAAGACTCTTACCGGTACCGGTGCCTGCCTGTACGACCAGGATTCCCCCTTCCCGCCAATTTTTTAACACCGCCTTGGCCATCGTGCGCTGAGCCGCTCTCGGTTCGAAGGCATGCAACCGCGAAGCCACCGGACCGTCGTGGGCGAGATAGGAAGACACCTCAGGGACCTCGGGCACCATCGCCAAGTGACGCTCAGCCGCCGGCGGCTCGGGCCCAGGATGATACAACGGAGACTCTTTGCTAGGTCCCTGGTATGCATCAGAAATATTCCACCACGCCCACTCCGATGCCAAGAGACGAGCTAAATCCTTTTTGATCCGCGGGCCCAGGCTCGACAGGCGTCGGTGAATTTGTTCTAACAATGCCAAGGTGGCCTGGACATCCCCTCGCGCATCATGAAAGCGATATGTCCCATGAGCCATTAAGTCCGCCAGACGATAACTTACTTCGCCGGGAAAGGCGAGTCTAGCCCATTGCAGAGTATCGACCGCCATGCCCAAGTCCAATCCCGCTTTTTCCAGAAATCTGAGGTCAAACCCAATATTGTGGCCCACCAAGGTGCGCCCATCAATAAATGTCTGGATTTCCGAGCGAATGGCCGTCATATGGGGACAGCTGGAAAAGTCCACGTCCGAAAATCCCGTCAGCCGCAAGACGTCATGAGAGATCTGACGACCGGGGTTGATAAACCAAGTAGCCGCAACTTGGCTCCCATCGGGATCGAGTCGCACTGCCGCCACCTGGATAATCTCGTCCCGGACCACATCCAAGCCGGTTGTCTCCACATCGATAACCACAAGCGGGGGCAGCATAACCATCACTCCTCGTCGATGGACAGAAAATGGTTGGCCAAAACCCGTATGAAACGGTTGTCAGAAAGCAATCCTGACACGGGAGGCGACCCGATAGATGGCTCAAGAAATCAATCTTTTAGCACAGTTTACCTTCCCCGAACGTGCGCAGGACTGCGCTGACGCCTTGCAGCGACACGGATTTGATGTGGTGCAAATTGACCAGCTACCCTCTGAGGCAGGTCCTCGCAGGGCGCAGGTCCCCGTGGTAGAGTGGGGTCGCTACGGATACCAGCCCAACATCGTCGACGACAAATGGACGCAAACCTCATCGTGGGATAACCCTCAAGGCTTCATCGACGGCGAGGCTTGGCTCCTAACCGCAGTCGTGGACGAGGACGCGGTCGAACTGGCCCGGCACATCATCAAAGCTCATGGCGGGATCCTCTAATAATGGTTTCGGGTGCCGGCATGAACCGCCCTTGCGCGGCCGCTTGGATCGGACCCTGATCGCTTCCTTGGCGGATTTCAGCGGCCGCCCGAAGCAAGCGCTGATGGGTGCGATCCAGCCATCCGGTTATCCAGATGGGTTGCTCGATCGAAACCGGCCGCTTATAGCGCACTTGAATCTCCGCAGTCACCGTCCAGCGGCCGGTGAGATGGTAGATGGCATGCCACATGGCGTCGTCCAATAACCCGGCTACGATGCCACCGTGCACCACCGCCTCATAGCCTTGCCAATCCCTAGGCACACTTAGCCAGGCATGAACACCCGTCGTATTCGGCTCAAAACGCACCCCAAGGCCATTTCGGTTGCTCTCGCCGCAGATCACACATTGGCTGTTCTGCGTATTAAATATTGCCATGATCAGGTGCCTCCCGACTTTTAGGCTAAGAGTTTTTGGGCGCGAACCTTCGCTTCTTCCAGCACAGCTCGTTCATCGAAACTACAAATCATGCCTTCGGACAGCAGGACCTGTCCGTCGACCACGGTATAGCGCACATCTCCCGATTGCGCTGCATAGACCAAATTGGCCACGGCGTCGTGATCGGGTTGCATATGGGCCGACCGTCCATCGACCATGATCAAGTCAGCTGGCCGTCCCACTGCCAACACTCCGCCAGGATGCCCCAGAACCTCCGCCGTGCCGCGAGTAGCCATCTGCAATGCGTCGCGCGCACGAAACTGGTCTGGCCGCCCGCCTTGAAGTTTTTGCATCCAGGCCATCGCCTTCATTTCCAAGAACATGTCGAGGCTGTTGGTGGATGCCGCACCATCCGTGCCCAGGCCCACCGCGACCCCCGCCTGATGCAACATCGCGAAGGGCATAATCCCATTGCCCAATTTAGCATTAGAGATGGGACAGGCAATCACGCCGCCAGACACCGCCTGCAAGAGCGCGATGTCCTTGCTCTGCAAATGGACGCCATGGGCGATGACCACCTGGCTCTGATCCAAGAGTCCCTGGGCCTTTGCCCACGAGATGGGCGTCTGTCCCGTCCTTAGGAGATCATGGAGTTCTTTCGGGCTTTCGGCCAGATGCACATGGATGCCAAGCTGATGGTCTTTAGCCGCCTCGGAGATTCGCTTGGCCAACTCGGGGCTCACCGTGTACGGCGCATGCGGCCCCAACATTGGGGTGATTCGCCGGTGAGTCCGCCACTTCTGGGCAAATTCGATACCGTCTTGTAGAAGGGGCATGCCCGTGTTCAGATCGCCGGTAATGCCGCGCGCCACCCAACCGCGAAGACCTGATTGCTCGATCGCTTTGGCCACCTCTTCGACGGCAAAGTACATGTCCGCAAAGCCTACCGTGCCCGAACGGATCATTTCGGCCGCCGCCAAGAGCGTGCCCAGGTAGATATCGTCGGGCGAAAGTTTCGCTTCCAAGGGGAAAATGTACTGAGTCAGCCACTCGTCTAGCGGGCTGTCGTCAGCAACTCCGCGAAACAACGCCATGGCCGCGTGATTGTGGCCGTTTAACAATCCAGGCAGTACGTAGCCATGAGAAAGGTGAATCACCTGGTCCACCGGCTCGGCATCGGAATCCATCTCCCCCACCGAGGTGATCACCCCGTTCTCCCAGGTCACCTGGCCCACGGCGAACCTTTCGTCGGCGTCATTGAGCGTAAGTACGGTGGCCCCTTCCATTCGGTAACGCATG
>JAKAAL010000834.1 GCA_021802375.1 Bacillota bacterium
TTGATTGAACGCGTACAGGCGCCCAAAAAGTCGCAACAACTTGAACTCATCATGCGGTTTGGGTCGAACGTAAACCTGGGAAATGTGCAGCCTCAAGACGTGCTGGCCTTGGAGGCGTTGCGGGTAGGAGTGCGGGGGGATACGCTTAGGCAGTATTACCTGGAAATGGCTGGCGTGCAACCCATTACCATCCGGGGGATCAAGCCTACAGTGAGAGGTGGGGATCGGGTCGATTCGATCGATTGAGGTATATGGTACGTGGCAAGAGGTAGACCCGGAGAATGTGCGCGGTAAGGCGGTCGTCGTCGTAGATACGTTGCGGGCCACGACCACGCTGAGCACCATGCTGGCCCATGGTGCGCAAGCGATATTGCCGGTTGAGTCCGTGGATGAGGCTCGCGCGCTCAGGCAAAATATTCCGCAGATCATACTGAGCGGGGAACGGAACAATGTGCCCCCGATGGATTTTGACGGAGGCAACTCGCCCTTAGAGTATCCGACCGCCCGTGTGCGCGGACGACGGGTAGCGCTTACGACGACCAATGGAACGAAGGCGATCACACGCTGTTCGCATAGTGGAGCGATGGCGGCGGCGGCCTTCGTCAACGCCGCTGCTGCAGCCATGTGGCTTGGTCAATCTGAGTTAGAGGGTGGGGTGATCATATCGGCGGGAGATCGAGGCCAACTGGCCCTAGAGGACTGGCTGGCCACCGGGGCCATTGTCGACGGTCTGCGTCAATGCCAATGGTCCGACCGGGTAAGGGCGGCGCATCTGGCCTGGGTCGGAGCGAAGCCTCGCCTGCAGGCGGTGCTTTCTGAGGCGAGTCACGGCGCTCAACTCATTGCTCAAGGCATGGGCCGGGACGTGGAGTTTTCGGCCTCACTGGACCGATTCCCGGGACTAGGAGTACGGGCCGAGGACGGCTGGTTTCGCCTATGGAAGTGTCCATAACCATCACACCATCATCCTTTTAAAAGAGGCTGCACCCGTCCAGGTGCGGTCTTTTTTTTCCCTTGTCCTCATAGCCATTAGGGCAGGGCGGACAGGAGGGCAGCCATGTTTAGTACGGAAAATGTGGGGTTGCTGTTGCTCTTGGTGCTGGGTTTATGGGCCCGATCTAATCTCGTCGCCTCATCGGCTGCCATTTTGCTTGCGATTCGTTTCACCAAATTGACTTTCTTGTTCCCGGTCTTGGAACGCCGTGGTGTGGAGATCGGGTTATTGTTTTTGACCCTGGCCATGCTGGTGCCATTTGCCATGGGCCAGGTACAGGTGCGGACCATTTGGCAGACCTTGTGGACTGTGCCTGGTGTGCTGGCCCTCATTGGTGGCGCTGTGGCTACCAATCTCAATGGCCACGGCGTGGGGCTCTTGACTGACCACAAAGAGTTGATGGTGAGCCTGATCGTCGGTTCGATCATGGGGATAGTTGTGTGGGGTGGGATTCCGGTAGGGCCACTTATGGCTGCTGGCGTGACCTATGTGCTACTTGAGGTGTTTCGCTGGATTTTCCACCTTTGGAAATGACCGGAAAGCAAGCCTTGGATCGCCAAGTGTCAGGAACAGGTGGGGGGAAGTGGAGTGGAGGGCAACATGTATTTGAAAAGTATGGTCCTCATTCGCTTGTTGTCAGCGACTCTGGAATTTAGCGGTGCTTTCTTGATGTGGCGGTTTCATCGGTTGGACGCGGCAGTGCGGATCAACGGTCTACTTGGACTGGTAGGACCCATTATTTTGACCAGCACCATGCTCTTGGGGGTAGCGGGACTGGCCGTCGGTAAAGTGCCTATGACTAAGATGGCTTGGATAGGAACCGGGGTCCTCTTCATCTTGTGGGGGACTAGTCGATGATCTGGACGATTTCTTTGAAGCCGATGCGTCGTCACTGGCGCATCTTCGCCGTAGTGATGATCGTGCTGCTGGGGGCGCCTGCCTGGTGGAGAGAGGTTCGTGCGGGGGCACGTGGCGGCACCAACCCCCACCTGATTTGGTACGTTAACACGTCCAGAAAGGTGGTGGCATTAACCTTCGACGACGGGCCCTCGCCAACGGCGACGCCAAGGATTCTTGGCACGTTACGCGAGGCGCATGCCAAAGCGACGTTTTTCATGCTCGGTCAGGCGGCCAAGGCCTACCCCCAGGTGGTTCGCCAGGTAGCGCGCCAGGGCATGGAGATCGGAAATCACACGTATGCCCACATTAATCTCAAAGTACACTCCATGGCCCAGGATGAGGCAGACTTGGAAAAAGCTCAAAAAACCATACAAACGATTACTGGACACACACCCAGCTTGATGCGACCGCCATATGGTGCCTATAATGCCAGTCTGATCCCGGTGGCTCGGGCCTTACATCTGAAGATAGTTCTGTGGTCATGGACAGAGGACCCTCGGGATTGGGCCAATCCCGGCGTGGCTGCCATTGTTTCGCGCGTGGTAAACCATATCCAACCAGGCGATATCGTTCTCTTTCATGACGGTGGAGGAGATCGGAGGCAGACCGTGGAGGCCTTACCGCTGATCATAAAAGACCTAACCGCTCAGGGATACCACATGGTGACGGTTAGTCGATTACTGAAAATCGGTGAGGCGCGGTCGTGAGTTGAAATGGACCATCCAATGCATCGGCTTGTTTTCCGAGAATCGGGCTCCCCGGTCCGTCGTTCCCAGTTTGAGTCGTGTGATCGACTGGTCTAATCAATGAATCGTCGGATTCCTATGATGGTGAGCTCGGCTGCCTATGCGAGCTTAACACGTGCTTGGCTCGATTGCCGAAGGGCGAGGGGGCACGGAACGTCGAAAGAGTAAATAAACATTCGGGCTTTCCCAGCGTCTCAAAACGCACACGATCGCAGAATTAGGAAACGTGCGAAGCTGTAGGGAACGCCCAACCGAACAAAAGGGTTGAAGCAGATCCGGGCACACTCACCTAGGTTATTCTGTCAAACCGCTCAGAGTAAAAGGATCAACAGCTCACCTGGTCGTGTGACGATTTAGGTTGCTCCTAGGGCGCCAGCCATCTTGGATGGATTACGCCGTCAGCTCTGGTGTTGATTGGGGATCTTGGCCGACTCCATGCTATACTCTGGAACAGGTGAACAGGCATGCGTCTTGTA
>JAKAAL010000835.1 GCA_021802375.1 Bacillota bacterium
GATAATTGAATCATGGTGGACCTCCTCGAAAGAATTGCGGAACACAATTCCTTTCGCTACGGAGGCCACCAATTCCTTTGAGATGAATATTCCGACTATTTCTGAGAGAAAACTGGGGATGACTCAGATCCGCATCCCCGATGATTGTTCCTCGTCCTGGTAATGGATTCGGTGGATTAGCCCGATCGATTGGTGTGGTCATCCAATGGTATCTTTCCCTCTCCTTGTTTTTCGTGTTCAATGAGCCACCGCTTCCGTGCCAGGCCCCCGTCATAGCCCCCGATCTCCCCATTGGCGCGGATGACACGATGACCGGGAATGACAATAGCGAGTGGGTTCGCATCCTTGGCACGCGCCACGGCACGAGAGGCGGAGGGTTGTCCCATCGTCTGGGCAATGTCCGCGTAAGATCGTGTTTCCCCCGGGGAGTTTTCATGAGTTCATCCCACACACGCTGCTCAAACGGCGTTCCGAAAGGACGGATGGGGTTTGAAACGCGTTCAACGTTCCGTCGAAGTACTCACGCAGTTCACGCTCCATTCGAGAAATCGGGGGACTGACACCCGGAATGATAGGCGCTTGGGTTTTCTGCCTGAGGCGTTCGACCTCCCGTTCCAATCCCCGACGGTCCACAAATTCCAACAGGTACAGCGCATCCTCATCGGCAATAGCCAACATCGGCCCCAGGCAGGTATCTAGCCACGTGGCCTTAAGGACGTGCATGGCCCCCAGCAGGGTTGGCGCGGATCCCATGATGCGGGAAAATGCATCCCGAAAACCACTGCTGGATTCATATCCGGTCGCGAGCTGAGCGTCGATGACCGTGTGGCCTGCGCGAATTTGCTTCATCGCGATGCCCATCCGGCGTGCGCGGGCATACTCCACGAACGTCATCCCGAATCGCTTTTGGAACTGGCGCCGTGCCGTGGAGGCATGAACGGACAGTCGCTGAAAGTCCTCATCCTTCCATCGTTTTTCCGGATTGGCTTCCACCGCCTCCACCAGCCGTTGCACGATCCCGGAGACCTGATTAGGATGCGAGAGCGGGCGGCAACGTTTACACGGTCGATAGGATGCCAACAGGGCTTGTTGTGCCGTCGCAAAGAATTCGCAGTGCTCAAATTTCGGTTTTCTGGCCGGACAAGTCGGCCGACAGAATACGCCCGTGGTTTTGACGCCAACATAAAAGACTCCTTCATACGCGGTGGTCTTGTCTATCAGCGCCTGATAATATTCGTTTTGGGTTTCTCCGGTGATCATACGGGACCTCCCCCTCTGTGGGTCCTTCATGCCTACGCTCTGATGATAAGGGTTTACACCACCAGCCGCCGCCGAAAATTGCGCATGGATTTTTAGATATCCTGATACGATGAGGAGCGTACGGGGCCCGGTGCCGAGGGCATCGCCTGGCCGATTGGGCTCCGTGAACCGCTATCTGCTTCTGCGATGCTTGCCACGATCCCATGTTTTCGCTCACGCGGCCGAACCCGGAGGAATTCCGAAAACTTTGCCGAATTTCACCAGGACGTCATTTAGGGGACGTGGATGAGAATGTGAGACCATCGTGAGTCCGGCGTCGGGCACGACCGCCGCCGCGGACCCCTGCCAGATGACTGATCCCCAAGTGAACCACTCGCTGATGACCACCGGACCGATCAACCCGGGATCCCTGTAATGAGAGGCCCGTGGGGCAGGACATCGAACCGCTCGCGGGTAGGTAGCAGCCAAGCGGACGTCATTGCCAGAAAGAGAGCCTCTCCGCAACGTCAAGAAAAGGAATTGTGCATAAAAATAGGGGGCGGAGCTTAAGGTGCAATGGTTTTAGCGCTAGGAGCATGAGACTTTTATTAAAGGAGGTGCACACCTTGGCAACAGCCGCTTGAGACGCGGACCATGGTCTGAGCTTGCCTGGACGCGGTGGGGATTTGTGTTGGCGTTGGTCAGCATTACCGCTTTTCTTGAACTCTGGTTGCCATGGCACCGTGGCTAATATCTGCCCTCTAGTTACTTTTTGCCGGAATATGGTTGGAGGAGTCGCGTTCCCTTACCCGCCTCCTGGCCTACGGTGGTGGCCGAGGCTGCTTGCTATGTGCAGCTTGGATGGTGGTTCTGGGTGGGATGGACCATGGGGGAGCGACGACGCCTCTGGTGGCCGATTATCGGATCCCAGGCAATCGATCTTGCGCTCGTGGTGATCACGCTCGCGATGGCGGTATGGGGTCGGGACTTGATGATGGGGCACGGTTCTCCGGCGCTTGGCGTGATGCCGCGCCATCTGGGTCGGTGGGGTGTCGACGCCATTGCCCTGGGAGTTTTGGGTGAGATGTGCTTGCTGATAGGGTGGGGCATGGCATTCCTTGTCCGCGGCACCCGCCCCCAAAAGCGAACCCTCATAGGCGTATGGTGGCTTTTGGGGATTGCACTGGCTGCCCGGCTTTTCCACAACGCATGGCTGCCGATCGTGTATCAACAGATGGATAGGGCCGGGGTCCTTCCTCCTAATGCTCCCTCCGCTTTTATTCCGTTTATCTCGCCTTCGGCGCCCATGTTCTTGGGGATCTGTTCGGTGACCGTGGTGCTGCTCGGCTGGTGGTTGGTGAAACCCGAGCTTGGGGTTGGCGTTTGGCGCCAAAATTTCAGCTTTTTGCTGGGTGCCTGGTGCATCTTTATGGCGGGATTTTGGCTACATCTTCGGCCGACCGATGTCTATGCAGCCCAGCACCAGGTGGGCATCACCGGGTCGGCTGTGGCCTTGAGTATGGTCGACGCCACGCTCATGATCGTGCCGACCTTTTTTCTTTGTGGCTTGCTAGGACCCTCCTTGCCCGAACGAAGGGGTCGGATGCGCACCTTGACCGCTTTGAGCGTTGGCATTGGGGTGGGTCTGGTGGTCGTTGCCGTGGTCAGTGGCCTGTTCACGGTGCTAGCAGAGGGACACTGGCCCTACGGGGCCCAGGGCCAACAAGCTGCGTGGATTGGAGCCGTTTACGCCCTGATCGCCGTCGAAAGTCTGATGGTAGCACAATGGGGGCTTGGGCTTTTGGCCAACCCGGTCGTGGCGGCTTGCCCTAAACGATGGCAGCGGCGAGGTGTTGCGGGGTTGGGGTTTTTC
>JAKAAL010000836.1 GCA_021802375.1 Bacillota bacterium
GCGCGCGGGACACACTTGACGATTTGGCCGCGAAGCCGGGATCACTCCAACATCCCACTAAACAAGGCTTTCGTGTATCCGATCACTCTCCTAAAAAACGAAAACTTTGACCCGCGGGCAGTATAGCTGTTTGGGGGAGAATGAATAGCGGCGTTTTGGATCAGACCGAACCCCTGAGGGATGCCAATGACCGAAACGATCATCCTGCCGGAGTCACCAAGAGATTTTGAAGTGCGAGGGTACGGTTCGTGCGAATTCTGTCTAAAAGCCATAACAGGCGGCCGTTCAGCCTATGAGGTTTAGCCAGTGACAGCGTTCTGAGGCGCTGGCTTCATGGTCGGCAGACCCAAAGGCAATCGGAGGCAAGAAGGGGCTTCGCAGCCGTTGGCATGGCTTTACGAGCCTTGTCTGTTCGAACCATTCTGTCAGGGAGCGACCTGGTCGATGGCTGGGGATTAGGTGGATTGGTTTCGTGTACGGTCAAAATAGCAGGGTAATTCTGGAACGATAGCCATGTAGGGTGCCAATCAGATCCACTCTCCCGGCGCGCCAAAATCGCGTCGAAGACGGTGAACGAAAAGCCGTGGGCGGGCAGGAGAGCCGTGGATTCGGTTCTATGGCCTGTCGCGAATGACAACAGGCAAGACAAGGTCGAGCAGGGTCGGACGATACCCTGGGCCAAGCGTCAGTAATCACTGTTGGCCGGCCAGATCTCCTGAACGGCAGCTTGGACGTCCATAAAATGCCGGGGGCCGTCATAGGCTTCGCAGGCTCCCCGTAGTGCATTGTAAGTTCACCCTTTCCGGAGCGGGGGGTTCATGGAGCGAGAACAGATTCGGCAGCAACGTAAAATTTAAAGGCAGGGGAAAGAGGGCCCGGTTCTTTCCCCTGGGCCGTCGAAAGTCTTTGGGGCCAGCCAGTTTGGCTTCGACAATAGCCTTTCAGAAGACCTAATTCGGCCAGGCTTGCGGGTGATCGATGTCGACCATGGGTAAATCCGAAGCCTTGGCGTTGTCGATCACTTGTTGTGGACTTTTGCATCCTGGAATTACGGTAGTGACGGCAGGGTGTTGAAGACACCAGCCAAGGGCCCATGTGGCCATAGCGACGCCCTCGGGGACTTCATGGTCTCGAATGACTTCCACCTCTTCCAAAATTTTCGCTGTGCGTTCCGGATTGTGCTGGGAGCGCACATCGTTAGCGGGAAAGCTGGCGCCCGGCTGATATTTGCCGCTAAGATAACCGCTCGCCAATGGTACCCGCGCTAATACGCCTAAGTTTTGCTGTTGGCAGGAGGGAAAGACCCGTGCCTCAGGGGCGCGATTGATTCGGTTGTAGACCACTTGGATCGCTTGCGCATGCACTTGGGTGGCGCGTTCCGTTTGATGAAGGTTGTCATTGCTGCCGATAGAAATGCCGAGATGACGCACTTTACCCGCGGCAACTTGCTTGTCGAGCATCGTCCATAGTTCGTCGTTGTCAAAGACTTCGTCGCTGCCAGAATGGAATTGATAGAGATCGATGTAATCAGTTTGGAGCGAGCGCAGCGAATCCTCTAATTCCTGAAGGACCGAAGCGGGCGACCAATAGTTAATCCCGTCGTCTTGAACCCCATGCCGATGGCCAAATTTGGTGGCGATAACCCAATGGCTGCGATTTTGCAACCTTTGCAGATAGCCTCCGATCAATTGCTCGGAAAGATGCGGGCCGTAGCATTCGGCGGTGTCGATCACGTTGATGCCGAGGTCTTTGGCGGTTTCTAAGATGGCGTCGACTTCACTTTGGGTGAAATCCTTGCCCCAGGCTCCGCCAAATTGCCACGTGCCGACACCCACAACCGACACCTTGAGGTGCGTACGTCCTAATGTTCGATACTTCATTCGTCACCATCCATTTGGCATTTTGCCCATATTTTGAAGCGTTTGCCTCATATTAGTATAGTCCATCCGCAATCTTAACATTCGATTGAGCACGGTCTGAATCAGTCCGTGCTCAAAAATGAGGATTTATATCAGGCTCACGATAAAGTGGCCCCCATAGACAATGAGCGCCACGGAGGCTACCATTCCGCCCAAGGTGGCTGCCAGGGTGGGAATGGGGCGAGCGCCCATGGCATACCCGATGGCAATACATACGTAGGCGCCGAGAAACGGAGAAAGAAAAAATAAGACGCCAACTCCGTAGCGGCCATAGCGCTTGGCCCAGTTTTGAGCACGTGCGATTTTCGCCCGCGCCCAGTGCCAACGCCGGATCACTTGGCGGAAGGAGACTACCAAGAGGGGAATGGGTAGCAGGTTGCCAAAGATGCTAATCAGCCCTCCGGCAAGGGGATGAAAGCCCAAGGCAATGCTGGCAGCAGCGCCAGGTTGAGCCTCTAAGGCAATAGAAGTGCCCAATAACGGAAAGGTTTGCCAGAGTTGGCCCTGTTGCCATCCGATGGCCACAGCAAGACACAACAAAAGCGCCGAGGTGGCGAGATACAACACCTCAGTTTGGACCGTTCGAGGCGTCCACGCATAATCATCAAACCGTCTTGGCACCCAATAGCCTCCTTGCCACGTTGGCGCCATTATCTCATGTTTTATGGTCATTCGCACGAAGCCGCTCGACGGCGGGCTGGGCCCGTTCGATCACCATTTGCGAGAGCGCTCGCTGAATGGCAGCCAGGGCTTCGCGGCGCTCGGGGGTGAGGACTTCCGAAGACGGAGCCGCCACGGTCATGGTCGCATTGGCTTCAAACACCACAAGATTACCGAAGGCGTCGAGAGTGAAATCGATGCCTCCATAATCCAGGCCCAGTTCGCTTTCGACAGCGCTGAGGGCCCGCATCGCTTTGGCGCCCAACACCCTTTCGGGCTGGAGAAGAAACTGCGCGTGAATCGCACGTTGACGCGGGTCGTCCATCCTTACGCAGGACGATCCGTAGTGCACCTTCCATTGATCAGAGATAGCCAAGTGCAAGGGATAGATCGCATGGTTAATGGTCATCATGCGATACTTGTAAAACAGACTGTCTTTGCTCTTGGTGTCGAGGTATTGGATGATTAAAATCTGATCTCCCGCGAGGCTCGGACGAATTCGTTCGAGTTCGATCGGATCCGAGACTTTGT
>JAKAAL010000837.1 GCA_021802375.1 Bacillota bacterium
AGATAAAAGGACCCTTGGTCCAAGAGATTCCAGCTCGGCCCCTCGAGTGGGGAGCATCCGATTCTGGATTAGCGCCAGACCTAGGCGTTATTGTTATGGGCGTCCAAGGAATCCAACTGACTGGAGTCGACAAGCCTATCGAGTTTGTTTTATCTCTTGGCGAAGATATAGTATTAAAGCAAAACATTCGTCTTCGTTTCTGGCCACCGGCTGGAGGTGAAAAAAATTGAGTGGGTCCTTGCCGGTCTTTGATGTGAAGGCGGCAAATAGCACAGGTAGGGTGTCTCGCTCATATGCCGTTTTTAACGGAGCGGGCTTCGCTTTCACCCCTCTGTTCGAGCATGCGCTGGAGCAAGAGCATTTCCAGAATCCGAGGGCCATCGAAGAAACAACTTTGTTTGCCAGAACGGGCTCCCTATGGTTTTTAGCGGGGGGTATCATGTCATCATTCGCATTAGAGTCTCGTATGTTGCGTAGTGAGAACGGGCAAAAGAAGGACACACTTGAAGGAAGGGTGTTGCCGATGCCCACTATTCACCAAGAGAGTCACCCGATCTTGTCAGATTACATCCAGGCGGCTATGAGCAACATGGAGGTTAAGCGCTTGGACTCCGGCGAATGGTTTGCGAGCATCCCCCTGTGCCCTGGGGTCTGGGCGTCCGCGGGCTCCCCGGAAGCCGCACGCGCCGAAATCGCCGAGGTCTTAGAGGAATGGATCGTGTTTGCGCTGAGCGACGGGGAGGAATTGCCGCCGATTGGCGATCACCGTGTGGGGATGCATCGCGTTGTTGAACCCGACTAGCCGTACGGAGCTTATCCGGCGGCTCCGCGCTCTAGGATGGGACGGGCCGTACTCCGGTGGAAAGCACCAGTATATGAAAAATGGAAAGAGACGCCTTACAATTCCCAATCCTCATCAAAGCAATATTAGCGCTCCCCTATTGCGCGAAATCTTACGCCAGGCCGATATTGACCCTGCGAATTGGTAACATTCGTTGGATCAATCCGAGTGCTATTCGTTGATGTGGTCCGGATCGCCGTAATTAAGTTAAGGCAATCGCAAGGTCAGGAACGTTCGGTCGACTCCAGGCTTCTACAACCGCAGCGGTCTGCGGTATAATTGTGGTGACGGCAGTGGCCGCCTACTCCATTTGGCGTGGGCGGCCTTCGCTTTTTCCGCCAATAAAGAGGCTATCGGATTGAAGCTCAGGTGAGAAGGGAGGTGACTGTCTTGACTCAGCGAGTGGCAGCAACGGCTGGCGAGAATGACGATTGGCGCGGCCTGGTTCACCTGGCGAGCCTAGCTTCCTGGAGCCTATCTTTGGATAAGGCGATTCGTAAAGGGGGACCGTACTGGGTTCCGGTTATTTTCGGAGGTCTCGGCCATCTGATCGCGTGGTTGAGTTAACAGAGGCCACAGGACGACCATCCTGTGGCATCTCTAATAGCTCCCGTGTATCCCGCCAGAATACGTGGAATCTCCCGTGCAAGCGAAAAACGAGGACACAGTTCAAATTGCCGCGACGAATCTTTTTGGCGGCCTATTACTCTCGCAATTACATGAGAAATATGGTGTTTCGGACCACCGTAGGGTATTTAGGCAGTAACAGATCCCTCGCCCTTTATATCCTGGTCGCAAATGGTTTTGATGAATTAGCCTCGCAGGAGTCGGCCATGGCGCAGACGAGCAATCGGAATACGCTATACGGTGCACGAAGACGGCGAGGTGCTTCAGATGTCAGAGAAAACCAGTCGAGATGAAATCGAGGAAATAGAAGACGCAGACCATCACGATCTTGGTTCGACGCGTTGCTCGCAGACTTCGGATAGGAGCCGTGACCACGCCTAATCCACCGTGGGAAACAGTACACCGTTTACGGTACACGGTTTACCGTAAACCGGCGATCTAGCAGGAAGTCGTTGGAGGAACCACGAAATGTCTTGTCGATTGAATACTGAGCGCTATGAAGGGGAATGCCCATGCCGCAGCGTCGGACCTATCGATCGTATCGGCGTTACTCGAAAAAAGCTTCTCCCGAAGCGGGCCTAGCGCTACTAGGGATTCTGCTCGGAGCAGGCGCACTATGGCTCACGATCCACTTCTGGTTTGTAATGATGGGCGTCGTGGCGATTGGTGTCTACGTCTACCGAGTGAGAGCTCCCGTTCGTGCTGCGCGGCGGGAAGCCATGCTGAATCTCGGGAATCTACAACGTATGAATGGGTATGCGTTCGAACGAGCGTGTGCCGCTATCCTCCAAGGACAAGGATGGCGCGTTCAGGTTACGCGCGCTTCTGGTGACTATGGAGCCGATGTCGTGGGAATAGCACCAGACGGCCAACGGTGGGTCGTACAGGCTAAGCGATGGCAAAAAGCTGTTGGGCCCCATGCAGTCCAAGAGGTTGTTGCAGCGAAGGCGCATTATGGGGCCAGCCACGCCCTCGTCATCACGACAAGTCAGTTTACGGCCGCCGCGTTCACGCTGGCGAGGGACAACGGGGTAGTACTGTGGGATTCGCGGACGCTGCTCCAACTTCAACAACAACGTGCGGCTATCGCCGCCCAACATTCTCACCCTCCGCACACTACCATCGAACGGTGGCTCCGAGGCATTAAGCGAGAGCGGCATGGTGGACCGACGTGAGGGAAACCATCTAGCCCGGTCTCTCTCGATGCGGTTCGCGCTGAGCGCCATGAACACCTTCTTGGATGTACAGTCGTTTGGATGTACAGTCGTTTGGATGCACACTTACTTGGATGCACACTCGCCAAGCTACCGAAACGCGTCCAAGCCCTTGCGTAGCGCTGTTTCCCGTCCCCCCTTGGCGGGGTAATTTCTCTATGCTTCGTTTTCTCTGAATCGGATGGGAGCATTCATCTTGCCCACGGCTTACGCCGCGGGCCCTTGGATTGCGTGGTTTCTAATTATGCAAGTCCAAGGAGGGTTCACATGATCCGCCTCATTAGCGCACATACCGGCCAGTTTCCTGCCAAAACCCTGAGGGGTTCCGTGTGGGTCTTGCACACGCGGAACACCAACGACGTCATGACGCTCACCGTGATCGGGGGGTCTGCGATTCCGGTTGCCGAATGGATCGCCTGGGCTCG
>JAKAAL010000838.1 GCA_021802375.1 Bacillota bacterium
ATACGCGATGCGCAGGCAAAGGAGGTGTGTTGTTCGATGCAATATCGGATGATGACAGCAAAAATTCATCGTGCACGGGTTACCGAAGCGAATTTAAATTACATTGGATCAGTGACGATTGACCAGGCCCTTTTGGATGCGACGGGTCTACTGCCATACGAGATGGTTCAGATTACCAATTTGTCAAATGGTGCCTTATGGCAAACGTATATTATTGCTGGCCCCAAAGGCGCTGGCGACATTTGCCTTAATGGGCCGCCGGCGCGGTTGTTTCAACCTGATGACTTGGTGGTTATCTTGGGTTGGCGTATGGTCGACAAGGATGCACTGCGCGAACATCAACCGACGGTGGTTTTTGTCGACGACAAAAACCATATTACGGACGTGGCACGGAACGAAAAGGCATTCACCGTGGTCCGCTAGCAACCCTGCAATACCTAAACATGAAAGCCATGGATGTCTACTCAGGACCCGGTCAGCCTTATCCCGCGGCCCTGAGTTTTCTATGCCAAAACCCGCGGCCTACCTGCCATCTACACGCGCTCGCACACGGTGCGCTCGTATTCCCGCATAGGATCCTTCAGGTTCTCTTTGGCTACCGTCATCCAGGCAATCGGGATCGCGCACTCATTCCCACGCCTACCCGCATAGTAATGCTTCTTTGATTTTCTCTTAAATACCACAGTCAGTCGCCGACTACATTGTTACTCGGCACCGTGATCTTTTCAAATCGTGCCTTGTCGACGCCTACTGGAATCGTCGCATCGATGGCCCATTTACTTGTGACACCGTCAGGAGTTGCGGACGGATCCAGGGCAGAGCCGAGTGCGCCTGAGACGACCACAATGTCCCGATCCGGTTGAACGCGAGTTGCCACAGCCCATTCCACATCTTCGGGGTCATGAATGTTAATGTCGGAGTCGACGACTATTACTCGTTTCACTTCATTGACTCCGGCAAAGGCCGCAAGCATCGCATTCTTAGCTTCTCCTGCGTGACGCGGTGTAATTTGGGCCACTGCATGATAGCGACACCCTGAAGCTAAGGTTAATATGACATCTTCCACATTGGGTGAAACCTGAGACATTGCGTTGAGAATAGCGACTTCCCGAGGTATTGCCCCGAGTAACAAGTGCTCGCGGCTTGCGGGCAATATCGTTTGAAAAATCGGAGACTCTCTGTGGTATATAGCATCAATTTTCACTACGGGCCTAGGGGAACGCGAACCATAGGTTCGTGGAAATTCACCAAACGGTCCTTCAAGATCTCGAGCATGGGCGATTATGCGCCCTTCCAATAAATATTCGGACTCGGCCGGAACTTCTATCCCGTAGAGAGGACTAGGCACGACAGCAATGGGAGAACCCAAAAGTGAACTGGCGATTGTTGCTTCATCGACGCCGTATGGGGTAATCGCTTGTGAAGCCAACAAATATCCCGGCGGTAAGCCAACAACTAGCGCAACCGGCAAATCTTCGTCACGCTGTTCCGCCTTTGCCACCATGATTGCCAAATGACGGGGCAAAATCAAAATGCCTAGGGTTTGGGCATCGTTGATTTGTAGTCGGTGAATTGACCAATTTTGGATACCTGTATCAGGGTCACGGGAAATCGCTATGCTCGCCGTAATATACGCGCCGCTATCCCGCGCATGATGCAGTGGCGCAGGCAGGCTATCCAGCCGAACGGACGACTCACGGACTGTCAATACCGGAGCATCCTCAGCGTTACTCTGGTAGGGGACCAGAGGTCGCGCTAAGGCATCACGGTAACGAGAGTGCAAGACCTTCGCATCCTGTGCACCTATGGATTGGGCAAGTTCAGATCGACTATTGAAGGTGTTGCCGACAAGCACGCGATCGCCATCACGAAATATCACGGTTTTTTGTCCATCATACTCCGTTAAACGCGACGCCACCATATGTGTGAGATCCCATGGTCCTTCGTGAATGACTACCCGATTTTGGCTCTCAAGAAAACCCAGCCAAGACCGCAAATCCATCATCATTGTACCTCCTCATAACATCGGTAGGGATTTCTGGGGTATTTGTGATATCCCTGTGCTCTAGACATCTGTGGTTTGTAGGTTTCTTTTCTGCCTATGATGATGATAACCTACTCCTTGGGCCAAATCGGGGCGCATTACCTGTCGCATTCTGGTTGTCACAAAACCTCGGATACTACGTTCTTCAATTCGGTGTATTCGTATAGGCCCGCCTTGCCACGGCTTCGGCCCAGACCGCTGCTCTTCATACCGCCCGATTCGGCTTCAGCAAATGTTTTTTGGTATGTGTTAATCCAAACTGTGCCCGTCTCTAATTGACGTGCTACTCTGACCGCCCGATCATGGTCCCGCGTCCAAACGGATGACACTAATCCATATGCTGTACTATTGGCGAAGGTGATCGCGGCGTCTTCATCCTGGAACCGTTCCAATGACACTACGGGGCCAAAGATTTCGTGTTGCACCATGGAGGACGTGCAAGGAACGTTTTCTATCAATGTGGGAGCAAAGAAAAATCCGTCTTTCAAAACTCCTCCAGTCATGCGCTGCCCACCAATTAGAACCCTACCTCCATCGCGAACGCCGGCGTTTACAGCCTCTTGGGATACTGCCACCTGATGTTCGGTGATTAGGGGTCCCATGGTGGTATCGGCCGCTAAACCAGGGCCGACCCGCAACGAAGCAATTGTTTCCACGAGTTTATCACGTACTGCGTTATAAATCGCATCATGCACCAATATTCGTGAAGCGGCCATACAATTTTGTCCAGACGATCCATACATACCTTGAACCAAAACGGGGATCATCCGTTCTAATGGCGCATCTGGAAAGATAATTGAGGAGCTTTTACCGCCGAGTTCCAACAAAACTTTTTTAATTCCACGTGCAGCCAATTCTCCAATACGTTGACCAGTTTGCGTACTGCCGGTAAAACTGACGGCCGCCACATGGCGATGACTTACAATCGCTTCCCCAATGGGGACTCCTTCACCAGGAATGACATGGATCAAACCCCGAGGCACAACGACAGTGTCTGGCAGATCGCGACAAATTTCCAGTACAGTCAACGGAGCCAACAGTGCAGGTTTAATGA
>JAKAAL010000839.1 GCA_021802375.1 Bacillota bacterium
AAATCGTCAAAAAAAAGTTAGTGGACGGCGAGATGGATCGCATCCTCTTCGAAGACGAATCCATGATTCGCAATTATCAGGCCATTGGGCGCACCTGGTTTCCGAAGGGCCAACACAAAAAAGATTCCGACATACGGGAAGCATCGGGGCGATAAGTGGTTGGGGACGCTGGACTATGAAACGGGGGAAGTGGTGTGTGAGCATGCCGAGCACGATACGGCCGTGGAGTTTTTGGATCTCCTAAAGACGATAGTCGCCCGCTATGCGGGCGAAAACATTGTGATGGTGCTGGATAATGCGGCCATTCACCATGCCATACTCATTCAACCGTTTCTCGAAGAACACCGTAACCACCTGACGTTGATGTTTTTATCGCCCGATAGTCCGTAATTAAACCTGATTGAGGGGGTCTGGGGATGGCTGAAGCGATCGGTCATCTACAATGCCTTCTTTCGGTCGGTCAAAGCAATCATCCCACGTTTCGCACCCCCGTATATTGGGGGTAGGCAGGTCGATTAAGCCCGATATATTGTGCCTCCAAAAATTTCCAATCAATATGTAGCCTGACGATCATGGCGCGACACAATATCTAGGTATAAAGGTGCGAAACGTGGGATCATTGCCGCCGTCACGGCCTTCATTGAGCGTATTAATAAGAACCCGATGGAGACGGTCAACCGTTTCTGTGTGCGTCTCTAGTTCTTCCTAATCCAATATTGCACTGCATTCCCTCCGTTCACCCCTTCAATTGGGAAGGGGCTCAAGGCGTGAGCAGGTTCGTGTGTGCGGTCACCGAAACATGGACAAGAGGATCCTCGACATAGCCCGGTTCGTCGCAACCACGCCAGTATCATGGTTCGCTTGCTACGCACCCCCCGACGATTCTCGCCGCCGGCATATATCACGCGGCCGATCCGAGGATCGGCCGATCGTGGGGGCTGTGATTACGGGATCTTTCAATTCTTTACGACCGGGTACATAGTCGCGCAGATCGGTCATCGGGTCGCGGTGGTTTTGGAGTGCCGTGGCCCAAAAGGTCCACACCATGGCGGCTAATTCGCCACTCCATGCCTCCCGGCTCCCATCGTAGTTTTTGCGCCCAATCCCCCGGGGTCCGCATCAGCCGCTCAGCCTCGTTATTCTCTCATGGAATCTCGGGATACTCGAGAAACAGGGTCAATCCATCCCATTGGCGCTCCACGGTGGCCAAGACCATCCGGGCGGCTTGCGTCAGGTTCGGATCGGCCAGTTCCTGGCGCCAGACGGTCGCCATGCTGTCGACCCACCGGCGCAGGTGGCTATCCACAATGCTCCAGCGCATGGATTCGGGCTTCAGCGACTTCCACAAGGCTTGCAGCCGATAGAGGCGCGCAATGCGCTGGACCCAGAGTTCGCTCCAGGCAGTCAAGCCGGGCACCCGCCCCGCCACCAGGAACTTCCGACGAATGTGCGCCCAGCACCAGGCGTGAGGAATGCCCGCCAGCATGGCGCGATAGGCTCCAAAGAAATCGGTGATCAACCGTTGGTACCACCAGCTCGGTAAACTCCCATCGGTCGGACCATCGCCTTGCAAATAGTCGATGGGAACCTTGGCGCCGCGGGTAGGGCTGAGCAAATACACCGTCGACTCGGGGCCACTGAACACCCACAGCCACCATCGATATCCCACCTTGCCCGCGGTTTCCGCAAACACTTTCCAATGGGTTTCATCCGCATGCCGCCACGGTTCCGCCTGATTGACTTTTTTGAGGGCTTCGTACCAGGGCTCGAAGATCGGCACCCGTGGTTGGAGCGCACCCACCAGACTTCCAGCTGCAATATCAGCCCGCTGGGTCTTCCAGACTTGGCGCAGGCGATGAAGAGGGACCCCCCAGAGATATTTCCAGGCTAACCCTGGGATGAGCAATTGGTGGGTAAACAGGCCGCGGGGAATCACACTCAAGGGCCCGGGCGCCGTAAAGCCCCGAGGAATCGCCACCGAGGTTTTAGCCTCCGAAGCTTCACTAGGATCCGCGGCTGGAGGAGTGAGGTCCGCCCTTTCGGCGAGGGCGTTTCGATCACTCTCGACCACATCCTGTCCCCCACACTCACAGACCCGGCGATAGCGCTGCCGGTGGGCTACCTGTGGTCGAATCTCGACGACGAACTCCCATTGCGTTGACGTGTCCATGCCACACTTTCGGGCATAGGTTCCGCACCGAGGGCATCGTTGGGCTTCGTCCGAGGCTTCGAAATACGGATGGTTCGCCGGCAACTGAGGATAACGCCGCCGACCATGGCCGGCGGTCCCGCGCCGACGACCCTCGGGTCGGGGTTCCTCGGGCAGTAAGCAATCGTCAGGAAGCCGTTCCACCGCCGGTGGTGCCGGAGGCTCACTCGTTTTCGTGGCGACAGTTTCTACCGCAGGAGCCGGATCAGGGCGTTTTTTTCGGATTTCCGGCCATAGAACTGGTGAGCGAATTCGCTCAGTTTGGCTTTGGCGGCCGCAAGGGCCCCTCTCAGGCTCCGATTTTCTGTGCGAAGGCGCAGTACTTCCTCGACGGTGGAGTCATAAGCCCATGGTAAATCTTCGATAGCCTCTCGCAGGACACTCAGATCAGTCCACGCCGACGAGCCGTCCAAGGACGGCTGAAAATTCGCTTCCGGACGGGTATGGGGGAATCGCTTCCAAGATGGCCTCGTTCGTTTCATGCTGCTCATGATACGTCAAGCAAGACAGAAAAACCAGCCCCTTGGGCCCGTTTTTCACAAAAAAATCCTCGAAAATTTGGTTCTTACGCACTCTTTGTTATTTATGTTTGACTGTTTTTGATACATGCAGTGTTAGATAGGTTGTTACTTCGTTTTTTCTGCTAATCAATGCGGTAGTGTTCCGCATCTCACTAGCGAAGCGAGACCCTGAGCTTTCACCGCCGTGTGGGCGTGGTTGACCACGCCTAGCTCGTCCTGCCCTCGGGAAGGAACGGCTCTAGCGCGAGAAGGTTCGATGCACGCAGAAACCTGGCTAAGCCACCTCGGACGGAAGGCCTTGAGCGCGATCCAAATCTTGATAATACCAGGGCAAGGCCATGAGGGCATTGAGCAATTCCACTCCCG
>JAKAAL010000840.1 GCA_021802375.1 Bacillota bacterium
GTGTAAATTCGATCTCTAGCACCTTCTCGACGCCCCGTCCCCCCAACACCGCGGGCACACCGACATAGATATCGCGTTCGCCGTATTCGCCATTAAGATAACTAATGGTAGGCAGCACTCGACGCTCGTCGCGCAGAACCGCCTGGACCATTTCCGCTAAAGAAGACCCCGGTGCGTAAAAGGCAGAAGTCTTCATCAGTCCCAAAACTTCTCCACCACCCGTGCGGGTCCGTTGAACGATCGCGTCCAAAGTCGCCTTCGGTAACAATTTCTCAACCGGGATTCCCCCGACATACGAATAACGCACCAAAGGTACCATGTCATCTCCATGGCCCCCCATCACGAACGCCGTAATATCCCGTGGAGATACTTGTAGCGCATCCGCTAAGAATGTGCGAAATCGCGCAGAATCGAGAACCCCCGCCTGGCCCATAACCCGCTCTCGGGGGAATCCGCTCGCTTTCTGAGCCACATAGGCCATGACGTCGGCGGGATTGGTGAGCACCACAATGACCGCGTCCGGCGAAAGCTTTGCAGCTTTTTCGACCACTTGGTACACAATGTCCGCATTGACTTTTAATAGGTCGTCCCGACTCATGCCGGGTTTACGCGGCATTCCGGCCGTCACCACTAAGACGTCAGAATTCGCCGTCGGCTCGTAGTCGTTACTACCCGAAACCTTTACCGAGAGCCCTTCCACCGGTCCCGATTCCCACATATCGAGCGCTTTCCCTTGCGGGACGCCTTCTGCCACATCAACCAAGACAATGTCGCCCAACTCCTTAAGCGCTAAGAGATGGGCCGTAGTAGCTCCAGTCGCCCCAGCCCCAATTACCGTAATTTTGTTTCGCTTGAACATAGTTTCCCCTCCCCAAATGTCTCCATTGGTTTCACGCCATCCGTTCAATCATGGCACTAGCAAATTCCGAGGTCTTGACCTCGCGAGCTCCAGCCCGCAGACGGGCCAAGTCGTACGTCACAACGCCATCGGCAATAGTGCTCTCCAATCCATGGGTCAACAACTTGGCGGCTTCATGCCACTCTAAATGCTCCAACATCATAATCGCCGACAAGATGAGCGAGCTCGGATTCACCTTGTCCAGGTTGGCGTATTTAGGGGCAGTTCCGTGAGTCGCTTCGAAGACTGCGATCTCGTCGGACATGTTGTTGCCCGGTGCCATCCCCACGCCTCCCACTTGTGCCGCTAACGCATCGGACAAGTAGTCCCCGTTCAAATTCGGGGTGGCAATTACGTCAAACTCGTCGGGACGGAGCAAGACTTGCTGGAATGTAATATCCGCAATGCGGTCCTTCAACACAATCTTCCCCGCAGGAACCTTGCCATCGTATTTCTTGTAGAGGTCTTCCTCCGTGACAATCACCTCGGAGAATTCTTGCGCGGCCAATTGGTATCCCCAGTCTCGGAACGCACCTTCCGTAAATTTCATTATATTGCCTTTATGCATCAAGGTAACGGAACGGCGGCCCTGATCGATAGCGTATTGAATGGCCCGACGAATCAACCGTTGACTGCCTGCTTTTGTCATCGGCTTGATACCAATTCCGGCACTCGGATCAACATGCTTATTAGTGTTGGCATTAATGAACTCAATAACTTTTCTGGCTTCATCCGTCCCCGAGGCCCACTCAATGCCAGCATAGACATCTTCGGTATTTTCGCGGAAAATCACCATGTTCACTTTTTCGGGTTCGCGCATCGGCGAGGGCACTCCTGCGATGTATTTCACAGGACGCACACAGGCGTATAGGTCCAGTTCTTGGCGCAACGTAACATTAAGACTCCGAATACCACCACCGACGGGGGTGGTTAATGGTCCCTTGATGCCCACTTTATATTCACGCAAGGCTGCTAGGGTAGCATCGGGCAGCCACTGGCCTGTTTGCGTGTGAGCCTTTTCACCCGCCAACACTTCTTTCCAAGCTATCCCACGATGACCTGAATAAGCCTTTTGGACCGCGGCATCCACAACCCTCTCCGTAGCTCGCCAAATATCCGGGCCAATGCCGTCTCCTTCGATATAGGGAATAATGGGTTGGTCGGGAACCGCTATCTTGCCGTTTTGATATGTAATCGCCTTACCTTCTAAGGAACCCATCGCCATGCCTCCTCATGATTTTCGGTAGTAACCAATCTTGTCTTTCCCTGCCCGCAACACTCTGATACCGGGCTCTGTACTCATCCCCTATCATGACACAATCCCTTGTCGTTGGTAATGTTACCCGGCAAGAACGAACACTCGTATTATTCTGAATCCTATGAGGGATCGGCTACGGTGTGGTGGGCTTGGTATAGTTAACCAGCAGTGGAGGGGCCGCAGGGATAATCTCGTGACCTCGTGTGGCGATCTGCATACTGCGTCCTTCTTGCTGGGATTCATCGTAGAGCCCCCCTGGTAGCGTCAAGGCTTGGCGTAAGGTACCCGGTTTCCCGATGGCTTGTACTGTAAATGGTGCAGCTTCTTGGCTCCCATTGATTAAAATGTAATTGGCGGCAGATCGGATTTCACTTTGGGCCGTAATTCGTTGTCCGTTGATGGCAATGGCTTGGGCTCCGGCCGCACGCAATTCATTTACCAATAGCAAGAGATCGATATCGGTTAACTGATAAGCGCTCGGGGCCTGTCCGTTGGACCAGATCACGGTAATGCCCGGCCCCTGGACTGGGATAGTACCTGCCAGCATCTCGGCTTGCACAAGTTGTTGAGAGAGGCGCTGAGCGGCTGCCGCTTGGGTAAGCTTTTGATTTAAGAGGGCGTTGAGATGCGCCACCTCAGCCGTAAGTTGTGCGCGTTTTTGGTCGGAGGATTTCAGTAGCGCCAAAAGTTGGTCCGTGGCCGTCGGGGGTGGTACAATCCGTTGCAAGCGAAATTGCATCGCGATCATGACACCGAGCAACAGTGCAGCAAAGCCCACCGCGACGCGACCGGATCGAAGCTGCACCAAGAACCACCTCGGCGTCATTATAACAGGCGTCCTAATCCGCATCAATGCAACAAAAGAAGAGAGGCAAAGAGATGGCGATTCGATATGATAGCGGCTCGGAGATGAATCCCAGCAAGAAGGACGCAG
>JAKAAL010000020.1 GCA_021802375.1 Bacillota bacterium
GTTGCAACGTCGCTTCAAGCCCCGCCAAGGCTTCGTTGACTTTTGCTGCACTGGATGCCGTCGCTGCCTGGGTCGCATATTTCCGGGACTGATTCACAAGACGGGTCCGTGCCGCGGCCGATTGAATGCTACTCGCCTGTTGGGTGATTTGTCGTGATAATTGACTGGCATCCTGGGCGGCCCGGTGGGGCGCCTGAGAACTCGTCTGCAAGCGATCTTCCAGGGCGACAAACTGCTCGCCTAAGCGGTCGATCGCCGCTTCGGATGTGGCTGTCGCCACGCGGTCGCTTAATCGATCGATGCGCGCTTGCACATCCGGTTGATCCGCATACCGACTGGCTAAGTCATTCAACTCGCTTTGCAATTGGCGCTGGGCCCCGCGAATGTCTGACGGGATGGACGTGGCCATTACCTGTCCCCTCCCCGCAGTTGCCGGATTTTCTTTTCGTTTTCAATAAGCGACTCCCGATTCCGGTCCACATCGGCGACGTACCAATAGGTGACGGGCACCCCAATCACGATCGCCGGCACCACGACGTAATACCAAGGAATGCCGAGAATTCTGGGTGGCCCACCATTCCCAGTCGTGGACCCATTTTTCGCCATGGCGCCGGACAAGCTCCATCGCGACGACACCAAGTATTTGTAAATCACATAGCTCAATAAACTAATGATGATCCCAATCAAGATGTCGGCGAATACCCCCTCTTTGACCCAACGCAGATAGATCACCGACCCTTCGGTGGTCGCAATGGTGGTCGTTTGGGTCGGCCACGGCGTAATAAGCTTGCCCGTGCTGGGATCCTTCAGTTGCTTTGCGGCAAATTGATGATTGATATGATTCGCCCAATAGGTGGCCACAGTATCAGGCGCCACTGGGGTATTTACGGTGATCGCGAGTTGCATCGCCGTGCCTTCCGGCTGGGCCCTTTCGAGTTGCCCAAGCTTGGGGTTGATCGTGGTGTTCGCACCCGCCCAGGCGCCCAAAAAGGAGCCGACGGATTGCTGCGTGGCCAACACGCGCAAAGTCATTGCCATCCCGGTCCCCCCTTGGGACTAAGGGTAGCGGGATGGCGATCGGACGGCAGATCTTGGTGGATCCTTTAGCGCAGGAGCCAGGCCTTAAAGTAATCCATCACGCCGCAAAACGCCTCATAAAACGGTTGAGTCTTGAGGAGCAGCGTGTGATGAATGACCGTATCGGCCTGCATGGGTGGCGCATTCAAGACGAGGATATATTGCTCGCGGCCCCATTGGGCAATGCGCGGCCCCGCCATCTTCTTAATATGCTGCCGCTCCTTTTCGGTCGCGCTCCCCATCATCGCTTTGGCGATGCCGGGCCCTTTGCCCGCCATCAGCCACGCCGCTAAATGGTCCGGCGTAATCGGCACATCCTCGGTCGGATCTGCGGAAGCCGTTTGCAACCAATCCGCCAATTGGGTCGCGGCTTTACTGGCGATAATGCGATCGGGCATCTGGCCCACCGATTCTTTCACCCGTTCCCAGGGATTTGGCATGATCCGTCGCTCCTATTCATCCGCTAAAGGAGGATGCGTCGGCGCCGGCGGAGTAGGCATGATCGGCATGCCGGTCGGGTTCTCTAATGGGGGTGGTGCGGCATCCGGCACAAACCCGCCGCCGACGTCCGCGCCGACCGAAATCCCAAATGCGTCGGCGAGTAGCCCTTTTCCGATACTCGCTAACGTTTTCACGCCTTCCCCAATGCCTTCTTTCATCGCCTTGGATCCTTCGGCGTCATGTCGGCGCTTTTCGATATCGGCGGACAGCGCAAGGTCATACCATTTGGCTTGGGAAAGTTTAATTTGCTGATCGGGATCCACGATCCCACTGCCGACGCCGAGCAACACCGGGAGGGCTTTCGCCAAATCCCCCCCATGCTGCTTCACCACCACCTCGAATAGTTGCTCTTGGAAGGTGGGGGGACGGTTACGGATGTAGTCGTTGGCTTCGTCGAGCTTCTCTTGCATCGCCTGTTTTTCTAACGCGGCCACCTTGTGTTCATAGTCCAGGCGTTCCATGAGCCGGTTGACCTGGCTTTCCATGGTGGCTTGCGCGGCGGCGACTTTGGCCTCGCCCAGCTGCATCATAAATTGCTGAGTCTGGGCATTTTGATCGCCGACGATTTTCAGCACCAGCGCCTGCTCCTGACCCTTTTCTTCGCGTGCCTGCGCAATGCGTTGCTCCGTCTGTTCGCGCTCATAACGGACATCTTGCTCGGCTTCTTTGCGTCGTTCGGTTTCGAACTGGGCATGCGCGAGGGAATGGGCCGACTGCGCCTGGTAGCCATCCACGAGCCCCTTCGAGGCGGTTACGACCGTCGTGGTTAAGGCCCCCATCGCTTGGGCCGCCGCGACGACCGGTTCCCCCATGGGATTGGGCGCCGGGGTCACCGGCTCGCTCATTACGCGCTTCAGTTCCTTCACCACGGCCACCCCATGCATGTCTTGCACCGCTTCCGCCACGGCTTGACTCACGGGATTGCTATTCCCGGCCGGCGCATGGGCCGGACGCGCTGGCGGGATGTTAAGGACGGGTCTCGGCATCCGTCCAATCCTCCTCTCGGGTTAACAGTGCTTGCACCTCATCGTAGGACCATTGCATCTTGCCACTATCGCGCAGTTCGGCGAGCCACACGGCGCGATTGGTTTGTAAAATTTGCGCCACCTGCGTCTGTTGCTGTTGCAACAGACGCGCTTGGAGTCGCACGGGCAGTTGGGCCCAAAATAGCTCATCCCATTGATATTCGGGCGTTTCACGGTCTAAGTCGTCGACGATGTCGCGGTGGACGACATCCGTCAACCAGGCACTAAATAATGCTTCCACGGAGCCCCAACCATAATCCGGGGCTTCCGGATGCGCGATGTTTTCTTTGGGGTGTCCACACCCCCAGGCCCGGGCAAACAGGATATATTCGAGCGGAATATCATAGAGTTGCGGCGTCAAGCGCCCTTGGAATAAGCTACGCGGCCGCGTATTGCGCCGGGGTCCCCCGGCGGGACCATCGGTCGGCACTCCAGGCACAGGGCGTGGGCCCGTCATATCATCGAGGATGATTCCCTCGTCCCCGGGGGCTTCGATGATCCCCAAGTCGACACCCGCGGGAGGTGGGCCTAATGGGTGTTGTTCCCAATCGTCGATAAGATTCGCCTTCTTTCAGGAGCTATATCGGTCTTAGCATACCGCCCGCACGCTGCCGGTGCAGACACTCGCTTCGAGAGATCGGCAGCGGGGTGCGACGGTGTGTGCACCCAGACGGCGCCGATACGCTATGCTGATGAAAAGAGAGGGAGGGATTCGCATGTCGAAGGGTAATCCCACATTCCAGGTGCGCTTACCGGAACCCATCATCCAGCAGTTAGACCAGGCGTGTGGCGGCGTGCAACACCGGCAAGCATTTGTCTCGCGCATGATTGAAGCCTATTGCACGCCGGAAGCCGAAAAGGCACGCCAAACGGCGCGATCGTATGAGGATGGATTAAAACACGGGCGCATGCAAGGGCAAACCTACGCGGAAATGAGTTGGTGGCTCAGCCAAGTGCCCCCACCCACGTCCTTACCCGCTGCCTTGGCGACGTGGCGGGCCAAATATCCCGCCGATTGGCGCGCGGTCGAACGCCTCTTGCTGAATTCGCCCAGTGCAGCCGCGTTCAGTGCGTGGTACGCTCAACAGCCCCAACCGCAGTCGGGGCCCCGGGCGACGACGACGTCCCCATCGCATGGCGTCGCCGATAATCCTTGACAATTGCCTCAAAAAAGGCCGACGCATCCTGCCATTGGCCCCAGGCTTTGCGATAAGCGGCCACGTCTAGCGGTTCATGGTCGGCTTTGGCCGCCGCCGCCAACTGCTCCCACTCGTCGACTTTCGCCCGGCACATTTGCATCGCCATCCAGGCGTACACTTCCGGGACGTCACCTCGCCAGCGGACACCGTCGTGGACCAACGCGCTTTCGGCCGTCAGCAGCGCATCATGGAGGAATTCATGGAGGGATTGTTGTCGACGTTTTAAGACCCGGTCAATGCGACGCCGTTCGTCGATGGATACACGGGTCGAGATTTTCGGATGCGTCCCATTATAGGGGTGAAAGCGCGCCGACGAGGCCCCGGTCCCGTCCTCCCGGTCCCGCGGTAAGGTCTCCGGGCCCTGAAGAGCCCCGGTCCCGGTGGCCAGGGACCGGGCAGAATTCTTCGAAATCATCGAGGTCTGCTTACGAGGATGCAACGCCACGCGTCACCACTCCTTCTTGGATAGGCCAGCCCGCCGTTTCGTAGACCGTCTGACGTGCTTGCCATTGTTTCGCCAGGGCCGGAACATGATCGTCGACGACATCATAAATGATCGCGGTGCCTTTCCCCACCGCGGTCCGCATCACCCGGCCGCCTCGTTGCCGAATCGATGTCGCCGATCGCCCCGGCGTCGCAAACACGACCGTATCGCATTCTGGCAAATCCAGGCCTTCGTCCGCGAGAGACGTCGCCACCAGGACACAGCGCCCTTGCCGGAATTCCTGATACCAGCGTTGCCGGTCTGGGACCGGCATGGCCCCTGTAATGGCCACGGCGGCAACATGATTCGCGCCTAGTTGATAGGCGAGCCACACGGCATGGTCGACGCGGCTAACAAGGACCAGGACATGGCGACGGTGCTGGACTGCCGCTCGAATCAAGCCCAGCAATTGCCGATTGCGATCGCGGTCCGCCGCTCGCGCTTGTTGCAGATGCGCCCATGCGAGACCTTCGGGCGTACGGAGCGCGGTATACACGGGGATGACCGTCGGCACCAGAATCCGCTGGGCCGCAATAAGCACGCGATCTGGCAAGACAATCGGTGCGCCAAACAGGGCCCCAATCAGGGGATGCAAGCCATCTTCCCGCTCATACGTGCCGGTCAGCCCAATCCGGTAGCGACCGGGGAATGGCGATAAGACGGCGTGATAGGATTGCGCCGCAATGTGATGGGACTCGTCCACCAATAAGGTGCCAATCCGATCGTAGAGGTCGTGGTTGTCTCGGTGGGTAAGCGTTTGGATCATCGCAATCGTGAGATGCGTGCCAATACGATGTTGGCCGTCACCGACATATCCGATGGCCGCCGGGGGAAGGTCCCACACGTCTCGACTCGCGCGTTGGACGGCCACCGCGAGGTCTTTGCGATGGGTGATCCAGAGGGCGGGTTGTTGGAGTCCCGCCACCATCGCTAAACCCATGACGGTCTTGCCACTTCCGGTAACACTGACGACGGTCCCATTCCCCCCACGCTGGATCACGGTCTGGACGAGCGCATACTGTTCGGGCCGTAGGTCACCCCGCCAGCGGAAATCGATGGGATGGAAATATAGCCGACGATCCCGGATGCGCAACTCCGGAATGCGACGGCGTATCCCGCCGACCACCGCTCGAGGTAAGCATAGCCGTCCCTGGGCATCCCACCGAGCCACATTGAGAATGCGCGTTTGCCCTCGCCGAAGGCGTCCCTTGACGCGAAATCGCCCAAGGCTGAGCAGATAGTCCCGCCATGAATCCGGGACCGAGAGGTAAAGGTAATCCCGATATTCGGCCGTCATGGTCATCATAGGGTTAGTGTATCGGGCTTTGCAGGGGATATTCAAGTGCAGGACAGAACGCCCCGATCGAGGTACGCCACCGTGGTGCATCAGGGTCGGTCAATGGGCGTCCAGGTACCCGACGCCCATCCCACACCCATGCGGGCTCCAACACCACGCGGGAGGGCGCTCCGCCGGCCCTCGGCCATGGGCATCGCGCACCTCATCCTGGGTATCGCCCTCTTTAACCGGAAATATTCGGCACACAACCGACTTTGGTTTCATAGACGTACTGGCCCGTCGGTTCATTAGTGCCATCGCTCATGTGATTATAGACTTCATACTTAAACTCGCAACTACGGCTGGAAAACGATACATAGACCTTGTAGGAATACACCACCGTGGGCGCCGGCGGCGTACAGCTGCGCGTCTCGGTCGTGATGGTGCCGTTCGACCAGAATACCTCCCGGCTTTGCGACCCACTCGCCGAGCAGGTCGACCACCCGCCATAGAAACTCACCGTCACAGGCGGCGGCGTATACGTGCAGCTTTGGTATTGCGTCGTCATCGTGCCGTTCGACCAAAACACCTCGCGGGATTGCTGCCCGCTAGACGAACAGGTCGTCCAACTCCCATACGACGTGACGGTGACGGGCGGCGTATACGTACAGGTCTGCGATTGTTGACCGGTCGTGCCATTGCCATAGGTGACCGTCCGCGTTTGCGTGCCATTGGACGCACACGCCGACCATCCCGTGGCGGATACCACGGTCGTGGCTTGCTTCGCTTGCGCCGCGGCCACCTCGGATTGGAGGGTGCTAATTTGTCCCTTGATCGTGGCGATCTGACTCGACTGGCTACTGACCTGCGTCTTGAGGCTGCTAATCGCACTCGTCAGCCAAGTATCATCGGCTTGGTATTCCGTCACGGTCGTCGGACTGCTATAGGGCATCGCCATCCCTACACCTTCTTTCTAGACCTAGTACCCTTCCGCTTGCAGCGTGGCATATTGGGTCTGTAACGATGTATATTGCGCTTCCAACGTCGAAATCTGCGAGGACAGGCTATGCGTCTGCGTCACCAATCCATTGTAGGAGGTCACCAGCCCGCTATAGGTCGACTTGGCCTGGGCTAAGGCCTCGGCACTGTCGGCCTGACTGATTTCGCCGGTGAGCGTCGCAATCTGCCCTTTCAGGGTGCTAATTTGGCGCGTTTGACTCGCGATCTGGGTCTTTAGGCTCGCAATCGCATTGGTGAGCCAGGAGCTATCCGCCGTATATTCGGCGGTCGTCGTCGGACTACTATAAGGTATTGCCATGGGAATGCCTCCTCGTTAGGCTATTGCGTTTTTAACGCCGCCAATTGGGTCTGAATTACGGTTAATTGCGCTTCCAGCGCGGCCAACGTTTGAGTATTCGTGTTAGACTGCGACGTCAGCGACGCATATTGGGATGTGAGCGATGCATACTGGGCCTGGGCCTGGGCTAACGTGGTACTATTGGTCGATCCACTCCCACTGCCACTCGTCGATCCCGATCCTTTCGTCGACGTCGACGGAGCCTGGGCATAGACCTGCCATAGGTGCCCATTGACCATCTTGCCAATCAGCGTATAGGTATTCAGGACTGGATCGGTACCCTTTGCCACATAGGTCACCTTGGCTCCGAACGGAATGGCTAACACGGTATTCGTCACAATGCCGTTGGTCACCGTGTGCTGCAAGCCTGCGACCGTGTAGCCAAATTCGGTTCCGGCTAAGGTATTCTGCACGGTGTAGCTGAAAATATTACTGGCGCTGGCGACGCCCGGCTGATAGGGCCAGGCGTTGAGATAATCCTGCATCGCCAATTCGGAACCGGCAAACAGACTAATCGCGTTCGTCGCCGAGGGGTCAATCCAATAGCCCACCAAGGGGCTAGGCGACTGCACTATCGTGGCGCCATTTTCCGTGATGGCCCAGCGAATCCCATAGACACCCGCGGTCGACTCCGTGATATTGACGGTGATGGTCGTCCCCTTCGACACCGTGGCTAACGTCGTCCCGGTCTGATCGGTCACCGTCAACACGGCCCCCGACCCGGTGAGGGTGGGACTCACTGTGCCCACGACTTGCAAGGGATACCCGACTTGGGTAGCCCGGGTGCGCAGCGCCATCCCCTGAACGGTAAAGGTGGTGCCCCCTGTGGTCGGTGTCGACGGGGTAGACGGCGTCGATGCGCCCAACCCCGTCGCTCCCGAATTCATAGCAGCCGTCGCTTCGATGTGGCGATAGAGCCAATATCCGCCGACGCCAATGCCGGCGATGCCAACCCCAGCCGCGATTTTTATCCCCGTCGACCAGCGATGTGGCGTCGCCGCACGCGATCGGCGGGGTAAGGTGAATGTGGTGAACGATGCCATGGCGTACCCCTCTCTGGACCCCTCACGCGCTTACGAGCACGCGGTGCCCCCGGTGAAGTCGCCGGCCACATTATGCGTGTTGCTTAAATAGGGCTTCCCGATGATCCACGCGGCGTTACTGCTGGATCGATGGATGGGGACCACCGCATATTGCGCCTGGTCTGCATGGGGCCCCGTGGTGGGCGTAAATACTGCGCCAGATCGCGTCCGGGCAGCGCCCAAATGGAGATACACCGTACCACAGAGCTTCGCGGCCGCCGAGGTCGTGATGACCGTCGAGGGGTTGCGCACTTGGCACGCCGAAATCCCCCATTCGCTCGCCCCTAATAACAATCTTTGATATCCCGCCATATTGGGCAGCCGATAATATTTCACGTAGTAGACGCCGCCTCCCACGACGGCGGCGACCCCGGCCCCAATCCCGACTTTCGCTGCGGTTTGCATCTGCGATCCTCCTTCGTTAATTAGGGGTGCTGGTGCTATAGACTTGCCATAACACTGGCGCCTGACCCGAGACCGTCACGTATTTCCCAATCAGCGATTCCGCGGGGTTATATGGATTCGCCCCTAACGTCTGATACACGACCGTGGCCCCCGCCGGAATGGCTAACACGGTATTTGTCACGATGCCATTCGTCACCGTGTGCTGCAAGCCTGCGACCGTGTAGCCAAATTCGGTCCCCAATAGATCATCATATAATTGCCACGCCAAGGCATTTTGCGCGGTTGCAACGCCCGACTGGGGGCGATACTTCGCCAAATATGCTTGCATCAAGGCCGCATGGCCCTTGAACCCCGCCGCCGTCGTGGGAAATAGGCCAAAGACCGCCGAATAGCTGGGCCAGACGCCACTAAAGGCCACGCCGACGCCAGCTGCGGCAACCGTGCCACTTGCGAGACCGATCCAGCCCCAGCGCGTCATCTTACGTCCCCGATACTGTCGACGCCGGCGGCGTGCCCGAATCCGGGACGGGAGCCAATACGGGCTCGCCGACCTTCGCCGTGTCCGAAGCCCCCTGCGCGGTGGCGTCGACCCGCTTACTGACCATCGAAGCGACCTGGGTCATCCGATCGGTCATCCCGCTCAACCCTTGCGTGGCCGCGACCTTATGCTCCCCTTGGGCGTGTTTCGCGGCCAAATAGGTGGATGTGCCTAAATAGGTCGCCACCACGCCGGCGCCGGCGGCCAATTGCGTTGCCGAGAAATGGAGGTTCAAGGCCACGTCGGCCACGGCAAATAGGCCCGAAATTCCCATCACAACCAATTGTTTGTCGTGAATCGCCTTGGCAAACTCCGACTGAAGTCCCATCGCGCACTACCCCTTTCGCATCGTCTCCCATGGATCATACCGAGCCCACGTCGATCGCGGGAAACTTGCGGGGTGCGTATGCCACCACCACCCTGCCAGGATGCCGAGTCCGACGACCCCACTGCCTAATCCGACCCATCCCCATGGAGACATCCCGTTCGTCGCCGATCGGGTAGGCGTCGGTTTCGACTTCGATTTCGAGGTGGTCCCGCTCGTCGATCCCGTTGACGACACGTGCTGGACGGCAACGACGGCTTGGGCGAGTACGGACGCCGGAATGAGCGCTTCCCACGATCCTAGGGCGCCTCCCCATGCATTATCTAAACGCGCCGTGGGTGACGTGCCGGAATGCGCATAGACATAGTAGGCGGCTTGGGCGCTGTGCAGGGGATCATACAGCCAGGTGGCCCAAATGCAGGGATCGTGGCTGCCGGTCACCGCCGTCAGATAGGCGTGCCAATTATTATGGATTTGCCATAAGCCCCAGCTGGTATACCGAAGACAATCAGGCGGCACACAGGAGCTGCATCCTGGTTCCCCCAGCGGATCGCCCGCTTGACGGGGTTCCCAGCGGGACTGGCCCCATGCAATGGCCACCATCACCGCCGGCAGGGAGTAGGTGCCCAATCGCGTGACGATCGGCACATCAGGGAAAACGGCCTTCGCAACCGCGGCACATTGTTGGATGCTCACCCCACCGGCCTCCTTGGGTTTAGGTCCGTCGACCGCGCGTCGCCCGCCGCTGCCGCATATGTCGGCGAATATCTTTGATGGTGAAATAGGCGCCAGCGCCGGCCCCAAAGACCGCGAAGCCCACCGTCAACCACCCTGCCCAGGCGAGGTCTCGGAGTTCCCGTTGGGAGACATCCACGACAAACCAGGCTAATCCGGTCGCGGGGGCCGGCAATTGGGTCATCGCACCCGGAGCTAGGGTGATGGGACCCCACGTGCGTCCTTCGGTCGTCGGCAGGGCCGATCCATTGGTGATGGGGTTCACCGAACTGGCCATCACCAGGCGGACGCCGGTGCCCCGATTCACCAACACGGCTTTGGTCGTCACCAGGGCGGCGATCCCTGGGGTAACAATGGACGTCGGCCCCGGACTCAAAATGGCCAGTTTCCCGAGCATGACCCCCTGGGTCCCCAAAATAGCCGTGAGATGGTTGACTGGGCTGCTATTGGTCGTGGTGGTTCTCGTGTCGGTCGCCATTAGGATCCTCTCCGTTCCTGGGCTAATAATAACTGCCGCGTGCCCACCGCGACCCCCATCCCACCCAGCGCCAATCCGCCAATAATGATGCCCGTGCGCACATTCGGGCGGTCATACCAGGCAGGGGAAGAGACCGGAAGAGGCACGGTAGTGGACTTCCCCGATCCTCCCCCCGATCCCGTCCCTGAGCCCGAGGATTTCGCCGGCTGGGTCGGGGTATCAATGACACAGCTTTTTGCCGCCGGATCCATATGGGTCCCGGGACCACAGGCTAAATAGCCTTGACTGTTGTACGTTTGCACCGTTTTTTTCGGTGCGGGCGGATGATAGAGTTGGCCAATTTGATGATAAGGCGTGTATTCAATGCCGGTCGATCCATTCACGTGGCCGGCCACGATGTCTTTCAGGAATCCGGCAATCATCACAACCGGGACCCGATTCGCCGCGCCTAGCAGTCCTTTGAATAGCCCTTCCTTGACAAACGTCGCGTACACATAAATGCCGCCATGCGGAGGACTGGGCCACAATGCAAAATTGGCACAATAACCCGACGCGGTGAGATAGTCGATGGTCGCATTCGCCTGCGCCCCCACCGTAAAGGATCGGGTGTTCAGGAACATTCCTGCGGTGGCGCCCTGCAATTTCAAACCCCGCGAAAAGGGATAGGTTCGGCCAAAGATATCATACGTGGTCAACAACGCGACGTTAAAATCCGCATTCGTCAGCGTCGGAAATCCTGCCGCTTTCACAAACGTCTGAAACCCTTGCCCTGCCGCGGCCACGGAGGGGCCGCTCGACGTGTCGGTATACCACATCGGCCATCCACAGTAGTCGATCCAGATATTACCCGCCTTCACGAAATTGGCCACCGCGGTCGGCGTCCAGGTCCGAATCACCGACTTCGGAAACGATTTGCCGGTCGCGGGTCCCAACGCTTCCCCATACCCATTAAGGATCACGTCGCGCTGCGGAAACACGCCGGCCAATTGGTTGGCTAATGCGAGCAAGTCGCTTTCCGGTGCCGCATTGCGCACATCACTTGCGCCCAGCCCAATCACGTACACTCCCATTACCTTTCACCCCTGGGCTTTAGCATACGAGCTGAGAAGGGACCGGCGCGAAACTTGGCCGGGATGCACGATGACCGCAACCCAAAGACGCCTCCGGCCTCGTCAACACCAAACGGTGCCAACGAGGCCGGAGGCGCTATCCGATATGAGGCATTCGTCGGGCATAACAGGCACGCGCTCGTCATGCCTAAACGTCATCGCATGCTGGTACAGGATTTGACCCCCAGGCATCACAGAGCTCCAGTAATTGTCGCGGCGTCTCCGCATGGGCCATCGCCCATCGGTAATACCCCCCATAGAGATGGACGCTCAGCGATGGATTGAACGCTTGCAGGCCGTTCGGCATAGGGCACTCGGGCCCAAACTTCTCCGACCGTGGCCACCGCAACGCCAAGATCGCCGCTAGTCGCTGATCGCCTGGCAAGGCCCAGATATCATGGGTAATCACCGCTTGAATCCGCGGTGGACATGAAAAAATCCTGGTCCCCGACTTCGATGTGTGGCGCTGATGCTTGAGTAGTGCCGCCAGAGGAACATGCTGAATGGCCAGCATCGTATACTGACCCCAAACTTCTCGCTGCCAAGCTTTTGGCATCCCAATCGGCCATGCATAATCGGCGGCATAAGCCAGCCGATGGAACCGATCCACTGGCAACCCCTCAGCATACTCCGTCATCCATGCCAGAACCTCCGCGACATTTGGCGCCAAGACCCAAGCAGAATCGTGGCATACCCATCGCCAGAAACAATTCGGCCACACCGGTCGCGTAGCCCGGCGTACAAACGGAGTCCAGGTGCGATCCAAGACCAGTTCCCAGGCATCGGTTACGGGATGCCGTGTGGCACACCATCCAACAAGCGGTTCTGCCGCGTCTTGCCATAACTGCACCACATCGCCTGCGACCAGATCGGAATAGACTTTGGTATTAGTGGCTTGCCATACCGCCTGATCCTGCACGATCTGGAGCTCCGCAAATGTCAACTGGTGCGACGCCGCGACGCGACGGCCAGTCGTCATCGCGCTCCCTCCACCATCCGAATCCCCCTCATGCCCGACCACCGGTTCAGCCGGGGACACGTTGCACCCAGGCAGATCCGACTCATGAGGACACTCCTTTTCCGGTCTGCTGGCCATACACGTAGGTCCTGAGGGCTTTGAGTTCTTGCTCGATGGCATCCACCTTCTCGAGAAACAGCGCATTGGCCGAAACCAACGGCTGCATGGCTATCCGAAGTTGGCGTTGGATATTCTGCAGGGCGATTTCCAATGCCGCCCACTCGGCTAACGTCGGCCCGGCGGGGGGTTCCGTCGCCGGAATCGGGACCCAAGTATCCGCGACGAGCCAGCCTTCATAGGGCGTGATATTCCAGTCCTGGTTTGGCGAGGTGGGACACCCGCCACCACTCACCGACCACTGCCAGATGGAAGGCCGTTGGCCTCCCACGCTCGGGAGCCGATCCCACTGCGCCATCGCTTCGGTCGCCGTCGATGGACAGGCGGTCCCAGCCAGCCAGAGCACAAACGGCACGGTCGGCGTCCAGGTCGCGCCAAAAAACTGCGTCCAGGTCGCCTGCGACAAATAGATCCCCGGCGTGTAACCGGACGTCTTGATCTGATGCAACGCGGCATTGAGCAGGTCCCGCGCGGCGGAGAACTCCGCCGTGCCCCACCCGCCATTGCCCGATTCGATATCCAAGAAGAGGGTCGTGCCATGGACGTATGGGCTGGCCTTCACGCGCCGCACGAACGCCTCCGCTTGATCGGTGCCCCATCGGGCGGCGGAAGACCCTGCAGGGGCCATCCGCCGCCCCGCCAAATCCCAATAGCCGCGCGTCTTCGCGGCCTTCCTGGCCGCTTGGATGTCAGTCCCCATGCTATCGGCGGTCCGTTCCCCGCCGCGGCGGCCCAGATAAAAATGCGGCTGGCCGGGTCGGCCCGTCGGAAACGGGACGCCGTTGTTGGTGTCGGTCCCGGTCCAATAGATGCTCTGATCGATCATAATGATTCCTCCTTATGGGGGTGTTTCGTGTCTGCTTGTTGGGGGAGCCAAGGGAAACGCTGGCCGCGAAGACGATCCGCCTGTTCCTTCCAACGAGTCTCCCACTCTGGTAGTGGGTCCGCTGCGGCCTTCGTCGGTTCGACGACATGCGCCCTGAGGTGCTGTAATTGGGAAACGGCCGTCTCCAGCTCGTATTTGAGCTGTCGAAACGTGGCCTGGTCGCGTTCGGTCCACACGCGGTCGTCCGCCTGCGCTCGGTCCCATAACGCCATTCGGCTCATTAGGAGGTCCTCGATCGCCTGGTCTAACACTCGCCTCGCGAGCTTGTCCAGCCAGGTCGGCATCACGGATGCGTTATTCATGACGTAGCGTCTCCTCTCCATCGGACACCGGGACGGAGAACCCGTCGAGGTCCATTGGGATATCCAGGGCCTGGAAGGTTTTCGCGGCCTCGTGGAAACGGCGTAGCCGATCCTCCGCGACCAGCCAGGCGGCGTACTCCTGGCGACACCGATCACACCAGGCGTGATCGTGGTGCCCATGCCCGCCCGACTCGGGCTCCTCGTCGCCCATCCATGCGATGAGCTCCGCTACGCGGTCCACCACCTCTCCCAGCGCGATTTCGTATTGACGCCATCGGGCCCGATCCTTCGGGTGCCATCGGGGATAGGTGTCATGCTGGCCCCAATGCGCCCGCATGGTGTAGCGCAAGACGTTGGCCGCTTTAATGGCCGCGTGCGCCGCCGTGATGACCCGGGGGTCCGGCTGCGGGCGGCGGCTAGCGTTATTCGCCATCGTTCACGCTCACCAACGGCTTGGTCATCACCGGTCCGTCGTATGGCACAACAAGCACCACCACGTCGAGATCTTGATGCCCCGGTCGAAGAAGCCGACATTCCACGCCCACCACTTGAAAGAGGGCCTCGTCCGCACGTTGCCACAACGCCCCCTCCGTTCTGAGGCGAGCCTGCACCATCCTGCGCAAAGCGTCTACGGTCTCCATCGCGTACCAACGCGAATCTCCCACGATTTCGACTACGGCACGCCACGTGCCAGGGATTTCGGACAGGGCCATCGCGAACCGGTGATAACTCATCGGACCCGCCACATGCTCTCGTGAACCGACCCCGGCGTCCTTATCCGTCGGCGGGATGGCGGGGCCTGCGAGTTTCGCCTGAAGCGCCCGCTTGCCCACTTGGATTTGGCCCATCCCCCACCGCACCACCTCTTCCGAGTGCATCGCGCCTAAGGTTACCCCAGCCCCAAGGAGATACCCAAGCCCTACCCATTTTGCGTCCTGTTCCTTCATGGAATTTCCTCCTTGTCGTTTTGCTAGT
>JAKAAL010000841.1 GCA_021802375.1 Bacillota bacterium
GGATTTCGCACCCCAAAAGCCATAAAGATCATGCTTTATCATAAGCTTGGCGCGTTACCAGAGCCGGAGCTCACCCACAGATTCTGCTGAGGAACCGGAAACACAATGTCTCAGGTAACCCTTAAAGGCAGCTGTTTATGTGGTGCCGTGAAATACGAGGTGACGGGTGATCCGCGGCGTTTCTATCACTGTCACTGTTCACGATGTAGGAAGTCTTCGGGAACGGGACATGCATCCAATGTGCTGATGACAAAGGCAACACTCGTGTTCACTCATGGAGAGCCACTACTTAAACACTTCAAACTGCCGGGTGCTGAGCGGTTTTCCAGGCAATTCTGCACGGAATGTGGTAGCCCGGTTGCGCGCGTTGTCCCCCAATTGAACGCCGTAGTGATCCCTGCCGGCTCATTGGATGACTATATCCCCATCAAACCCCAAGGGCGCATATACTGGGATTCGCGTACGGATTGGACGTGTGACAGTGATGCGTTACCGCGATTCCCTGAAGGCCCTCCTGACCTGCTTCCAGCGACCGTTTAGGGAGGCCGGTAGGGGGCGACCGAGGCTGACCATTCAACGGAATCGGCTTTGGCCGAACTCCGTTGGCCGAACTCCGGTAGTTCGTGGTGCCATGACTGAACATCCGCCTCTGGCCGATAACACTCGTCCCGAAGCCGCACAGGAAGGTCCTCTATCGCTGCCATGCCGTCGTTGGGTACTAATGGTCGGCAGCAGACTGATTGCGGTCATTCAGCAGCAGAAAAATTCTAGCTTTTGGGATCGATGTTATACATCTGGCTCCTTTCTTGAGGGTGTCCTTGCCGATCATTAAGATTGACTTCCAATAAGATTGGCTTCCAATAAGATTGGCTTCCAATAAGATTGGCTTCCAATTGTCGTCGGTCCTTGAGTGCTTGAACTCCGCTGTGATTTGCGTTGCGTCAAATATGCGCCGGTCATATACCGTCCAGCGGAGGCTGAAAGCAGTGATCCAGTTTTCAATGGTGATGGGCGGGGTGACGTTTCCCTTGAGCCAGACACTCAGTCGAAACCGACAACTAGACAATACGATCCGAAAACATAGTACCATTGGTCTTATCTACCCATTATCCTACTGCGCTGGAGTCACGTTTGGCCCCGTCCCACTCCACGAACACTTTCTGAGATCACGCTATGCGCATAGACCGCATGGATCATATTGTCCTGACCGTGGCGGATATATCCGTTACGATCGCCTTCTATTCACGGGTACTGGGCATGCAGGAAATTACCTTTGGTAACCAACGGAAGGCATTGGCCTTTGGTCAGCAAAAAATCAATCTGCATTCGGCAGGGTGTCCCCTCGCTCCGCATGCGGCCAGTCCCACTCCCGGGTCGGCGGATTTGTGCTTCATCGTGGCCGGTGGTATCCAAGAAGTGCTCGCCCATCTGCAGATCTGCGGAGTCGCCCTGGAAGCCGGTCCGGTGCCACGCACTGGAGCCACGGGGCCGATCATTTCTGTCTACTTTCGGGATCCCGATGGCAATTTGCTGGAGGTGGCCACTTATGATCACTCGGGCCATGGGTCATGACCGATAATCCTCGCGTCGCGCTGGTCACCGGCGCCACCTCCGGCATTGGTCTGGCTATTGCGCAACGTTTGACGCAGGCGGGATATTGGGTGGCCCTGCATTCCCGCGTTTCCTCCGCTGCGGGTCTACAAGCGGTAGCAACGCTGGCGGGTGCCCACTATTTTCAGGGAGATCTGCTCGATGAAGATGCGCGTAAGGATTTGATCACCCAGGTGTATACGCACTACGGTCGGCTTGATGTGATGGTCAATAGTAAGCGATCGGGGAACTACAGGCTTGCTTAATTGACGGCTTCGTTTTTGATTTTAGGAAGAGGCACTGACAACACCATCGGTACCTGGTCTGGCAGGATAGCCCCCGGCAGCAGCGCCTCCAGGTCTTCGAGGGTCTGGGCCTTGGGGAGGTCGGTGAAGATCTTGCGCAGATAGGCGTAAGGCTCAAGGCCGTTTGCCTTTGATGTTTCGATCAAGGAATAGAGATTGGCGGAGGCCTTCACACCCGCGACGGAGTCCGAAAAAAGCCAATTACGCCGTCCTACGCAAAAAGGTCTCAACGCGTTCTCGGTTTTATTATTATCGATTTCTAAACGCCCATCTTGAAGATACACAAGGAGCTTCTCCCATTCGTTATGGAGATAGCCCAAGGCCTTGCCGAGAGCTGTCTGCGGCGGCACTTGCGGGAGACAGGCATCCAACCACTCGCGTAACGCCTTCCATAAGGGTTGTGCGTGCGCGAGGCGATACGCATAGCGATCGTCAGGCGTGGCTTCGCGCACGGTCTTCTCGATCCGGTAAAGCTTTTCAATGAGGCCGAGATGGAGAGTGCCGCGCATCCCGTAGAGGACGAAGAGCCGCTCCCCGCCACGGTTATTGCCGAACACACCCGCCAGAAAGGCAAGCCCGGCCGCAAGCCCTTGCCGGCATCCCTCCCCCGGGTGGTGATTCGCCATACCCTTCCCGAGAGCGAACGCCTCTGCCCCCATGATGGTCGGGTTATGACCGTTATCGGGGAAGAGGTGAGCGAGCAGTTGGATATCGTTCCGGCCACGATCCAGGTACTTCGGCATATCCGCGAGAAATATGGCTGTTCCTGTGAGGGGGGCGTGAAGATCGTGCCGCTCCCCCACCAGCCCATCCCGAAGAGCATGGCCAGTCCCGGACTACTCGCCCACGTGGCGGTCTCCAAGTATCAGGATGCCTTGCCGCTTTACCGCCAGGAGACCATCTTGCAGCGGATCGGGGTCGAACTCCCCCGGGCCACCTTGGCGGCCTGGATGATCAAAGCGGGCATCCTGATTCAACCGCTGATCAATTTGATGCGTGACCGACTCTTAGGCTATGACATCCTGCAGATGGATGAGACCACGGTGCAGGTCTTGAAAGAACCTGGTAAGACCACGCAATCGAAATCCTACTTATGGGTCCAGCGCGGCGGGCCGCCCGAGACCCCGATCATCCTCTTTGACTATGACCCCGGTCGCGGGGCGACGGTTCCGTTGCGGCTGCTCGAGGGCTTCAA
>JAKAAL010000021.1 GCA_021802375.1 Bacillota bacterium
CGTCCATCTTCGAAACTAGCACCATGGCCTTTACCACAGGTTCGGTGGTAAGCGCGCATGACAGCTTTCTCCCCATTCCCAGCCTCGCGATGTTCTTAGGCATGTTCCTGAATATGGTTTTCGGTGCCGCAAACCTCCGGAACCATGCGCACTGATACGCCGCTCTTTTGGGGTGTCCTCTTGGGATCCATTGTGATTTTAAACGCGTTAACGTTCTTTCCCGTCATGGCGCTCGGTCCGCTGGCAGAGCACTATCTCTTAATGGCCCACCATGTATTTGGGTAAGGGGACGAAAAAATGAGGAGGGATTCAGAGATGGCCTCCGCGGTCAGGAAACAACCTCTGTCCGACACTAGTTCCCGTCTCAAAGAACTGGTGCGAGACACCTTTGTCAAATTAAATCCACGCACTATGCTGCGCAACCCGGTGATGTTCGTGGTAGAAGTCGGAACCGTTGTCACCTTGTGGCTCACCCTCAGTGCTCGTCACAGCGCGTCCCGCAATTATGACGCAGTGGTCACCGTTATCTTATTTATGACGGTTGTGTTTGCGACCTTTGCCGAAGCCTATGCGGAGTCGCGAGGACGTGCCCAAGCCGAGTTTCTACGCCGCAGTCGCGCGAGTGCCCGAGCACGCCTCCTGAAATCTGACGGATCCTGGGACTGGTTGGACGGATCCGCACTGCGACAGGGGATGCGGATTCGCATTGAAGCCGGCGACACCGTCGCGGGCGACGGAGTCGTCGTCGAGGGGGTAGGCGCCATGGATGAATCGGCGATTACCGGCGAATCTGCTTCGGTGATTAAAGCTCCAGGAGACAGCGTCACCGGGGGCACCGTGCTGTTGTCCGACTCCCTGCTTGTCGAGATTACCACGGATCCGGGAAACACCTTTCTCGATCGCATGATTGCCTTGGTCGAAGGAGCCGCGCGCCAAAAAACTCCCAACGAAATCGCCCTCTCTGCATTGCTAGGCGTGTTGACTCTCATTTTCGTACTGGTTGTCGTCACCCTGGGACCAATCGCCCGCTATTATGGACCTCATACCGTAAACACGACCACATTGGTGGCGTTGTTGGTTTGTCTCATTCCCACCACAATTGGTGCTTTGTTATCCGCCATCGGAATCGCAGGCATGAATCGCGTGGCCAAAATTAACGTCGTTGCCAAAAGCGGGCGTGCCGTGGAGGCGTCGGGAGATATCGACACCTTGATTTTGGATAAGACCGGCACCATTACCATTGGCAATCGTATGGCCACGGAATTTTTGCCGGTGCCGGGAGTCTCAGTCGATACCTTGGCAGAGGCCGCCTGGATTGCCTCACTCGCCGACACCACGCCAGAAGGGCGATCGGTGGTGGAATTGGCCGAGTCCGTGTTCAACTCGCCCCATCGCCAGGTCCCTTCTGGTGAGCCGGTTCCGTTTTCCGCACAAACACGAATGAGCGGCATCGACTTGGCCGATGGACGGAGCATCCGCAAGGGAGCTGTTAGCGCCATCGTCCAACTCGTAGATCAGCCGCCCCCTGATCTCGAACTGGCGGCAGAACGTGTAGCCCGGGATGGAGGCACGCCTCTCGCGGTGGCGGTCGATCGTCAGGCTTTGGGGATTATTCGCCTAAAAGATATCGTGAAATCCGGTCTCAAAGAGCGTTTTGCAGAATTTCGCGCTATGGGCATTCGCACAGTGATGGCAACCGGCGATAATCGAATTACCGCCCAAGTCATTGCGGCAGAAGCGGGGGTCGACGCCGTACTCGCGGAAGTCAACCCCGAAGGCAAACTCGCCCTGATTCAACAAGAGCAAGCGGAGGGCAAGTTGGTGGCCATGACCGGCGATGGAACCAATGATGCCCCTGCCTTGGCGCAGGCAGATGTTGGTTTGGCGATGAATATCGGCACCATGGCAGCCAAGGAAGCGGGCAACATGGTCGACTTGGATTCGAATCCGACCAAGCTGCTCGATGTCATTGAGGTGGGAAAGCAACTATTAATTACCAGGGGGGCGTTGACGACCTTTTCGATCGCCAATGACGTCGCCAAATACTTTGCCATTGTACCCGCCATGTTTTCGGTCGTTCCCATTTTGCACGGACTGTCGGCGCTCAACATCATGGGGTTGAAGACCCCGCACGGGGCAATTTTGTCGGCCCTGATCTTTAATGCTCTGATTATTCCGGCGTTAATTCCGTTTGCCGTTAAGGGCGTGCGCTACCGCCCCCAGTCGGCCGACCGATTATTGCTACGCAATATCATCAATTGGGGCGTTGTGGGAGTCATTATTCCGTTTATCGGAATCTGGGGCATCGATCGCGTGCTCGGGTTGTTTGGACTGGCCTAAGATAGGAGGCTCTGCAATGTTATTGACGCTCAAACGGGCTGTCGTCGTGACGGTATTGCTGTGGATAATACTGGCATTTGGTTTTACATTTGTCATGGTGGGCTTGGGCCAAGTGTTCTTTCCTTATCAAGCCAATGGCAGTATAGTTACCTTAAAGGGGCGTACCATCGCCGCACGCCATGTGGGTCAAAATTTTGGCAATACCTTGCAATATTTTTGGGGTCGCCCGTCGGCCACAGTGTCCCTGACTACTGGAAAACGGGAGCCCGATAATGCCTTAAACTCGGGAGCCAGCAACTATGGCCCGACCAATGCCTTGTTGCTTCAGGATATTCGACGCCGCATCCACCACTATCTGAACACCACACCGGGTCTGAGCATCCATCAAATTCCTGTCAGCTTGGTGGCAAGCTCAGGATCTGGATTAGATCCCGACATCACCGTAGCCAGCGCATTGATTCAAGTGCCACGAGTCGCGAAATATACCGGATTGAGTCAGTCCAGGCTACGCCAATTGGTACTCTCTAAGGTTCTGCCACCGGACCTCGGGTTGTTTGGCCCCGCGCGAATCAATGTGGTTTTGCTGAATGTCGCCCTGTATCAGTTACTGCATCCTCAATCCCCCGCTGAATAAGCGCCAACGTACACATAAGCGACTTGTTGATGATGGGATCGGCAGGGTATATACTTATGGCGGTTTTGAAGGCGGCACGTTCAATGGTGAGGATATCGGAGGCTTGTCAGCTTGGCGACACTCGCACTGACGACAAAATTTGGGAGGTGACTCAGGGCCTTGACTCGAACGGCAAAGACCCCGGAGGAGGCTTTAGGACCCCGAGCCCAGAGCCTTAAATGGCGGGTGTTGCGTACACGGTGGCGAAGGCAAGAACCTATATGGAACAATAGCTTTGCTTATCTTGCCGTAACGGTCATGGTGGCCGGACTCACGGTGTTGCTATGGATTCCTCGCCATCTCTTCGAGGCTGTCAATATTGCCCTGTTATATTTGCTGCCCGTGCTGTTTAGCGCCGTGCGATGGGGTCTCTACCCAGCTTTTTATGCCGCGGTGTTGGGCGTACTGGCTTTTGATTATTTCTTTATTCCTCCAATCTTTAGTTATTCAGTGAGTGACTTGCGCTATTTGGTCTCCTTTGCCGTGTTCTTGGTGGTTGCTACCCTCACTGCGGGACTGGCCTCGTCACTGCAACGGCAAACCCGCGAAGCGCAACGGCGGGAACGGATCACTGCCTCCCTGTACGGTTTGAGCCGACAAATAGCGATGGTGCAAAATCTCCACGATGTCGGGCAAGCCATTGTCCACCATGTGGGGCAAACTTTCGGGGTTCCGGTGGCCATGGTACTTCCGGATGCTGAAGGAAGGTTGGTGGAGACGTCGCAAACCGATTCTCCGCCCTTAGGACGCCCCTTGAATCCTAGCGTCTTACAGTGGGTCTATCGCCACGGCACTGCCGTAGGATACGGGGGAAAACACCGCCCCGAGTTGTTGTACATGCCGCTCAAAACCGAAGATACCGTGCACGGAGTCTTGTGTCTTGGGGAATATGGACTCGATCAGCCGTTTTCCCCGGAACAGCGCCAGATCATCGAATCCCTCTGCGGGCTTGCGGCCGTATCGGTGGCACGGGTCACTTATGAAACCCAGGCACGCATCGCGGCACTAACCGCGGAATCCGAGCGGTTGCGCACAGCCCTGTTAGACTCATTATCCCATGAACTTCGCACCCCGGTCACCGCCATTATGGGTGCCATCGGCAGCTTAAGTGATGATCAGATTCCCTTATCGACGGAAGATCAGGGAGAACTAGTATCCACGATACGGGACAGTGTCATGCGGATGAACCGTTTGATTACAAATTTGTTGGGAATGGTGCGACTGGAAAGCGGTCTTTTGCGCCTGAATCGACGTCCCTGCGATGTATCCGATATGATTGGAGTGGTGGTCCACCAAATGCGCGAAACATTGGGATCTCGGCCACTGTCGATCAGTGTTCCGGACAATCTCCCTCCTCTAGTGGTCGACGAGGTACTGCTGGAGCAAGCCCTGGTCAACGTATTAAGCAATGCGGTTAAATATTCCCCAAACCACAGCCCTATTCACATTAGCGCCATCGCCTCTCATTGCTCACTGCGCATAGAAATCCGTGACTTCGGGATGGGGATCGATCGTGAGGACAAGGAAAAAATCTTTGAGAAATTTTATCGTTCGGCCAAGGCGCAAAATGTTCCCGGAACCGGTCTCGGGTTGGCAATTTGCCAAGGCATCGCCCAAGCTCACGGTGGCCGTGTGACGGCCACTCCAGCGTCACCACAAGGAACCATTTTTGCGTTGGAACTTCCATGGAATCCCCCACCATATGAAGGGGAAGCACCATGACCATCCTGATTATTGATGACGAACCACAGATTCGCCGTGTATTGCGAGTTATGTTGCAGGCTCAAGGATATCAAACGGTCGAGGCCGCGACCGGGGCCGACGGTCTGGTGTTTGCATTTACTGCCGCTCCCGATTGCATATTGCTCGACATTAGTCTCCCTGACCTCAAAGGAATCGACGTCTTGCAATCGATTCGGCGCCAGTCTGATGTGCCGGTGATCATCTTGACGATTCATGAAGAAGAACAACAAAAAGTTCGGGCCTTAGATCTAGGAGCGGATGATTATGTTACAAAACCCTTTGGCGCCCGGGAATTAATGGCGCGGATTAGAGTAGCGCTCAGACATCGGGCGAACACGCCCTCACCGTCGATTGTTCAGGTAGGACCCGTGACCATGGATTTCGAGCGTCGCATGGTGGAACGTCATGGTGAGGCCGTTAGGCTAACGCCCATCGAATATGATCTGCTGCGGGAATTAGCATCCAATCTTGGGCGCGTGCTAACCCACCGCCACTTGCTCCAGCAAGTGTGGGGGGATACGACCGACGCCACTGATGCCCATTATCTCCGAATCTATATTGGGCATCTGCGCAAGAAAATTGAAGACGATCCGGCGCGCCCGCAATTGATTATCACTGAACCCGGCGTCGGGTACCGAATGACTGAACCGGAATAGCTACTCACCGCAAGGGAGGAAATCGTGGTGGTTGAGCAGTTTAAGCGCCGCAACCCGGAAGAGATTCTGGAGCAGATCCGGCGAATGAGCCGTGGTCGCCATCGCATTTACCTGGGTGCCGCACCTGGTGTAGGCAAAACTTATACTATGCTCAGTGACGCCAAAGGCGCACGCGATCAGGGCGTGGATGTGGTGGTAGGCATTGTCGATACCCATGGTCGTGAAGAAACGGCAGCGATGGTGCAAGACTTGGAAGTGATGCCATTACGTATGACTTTGCACAAGGGATTGTCGGTCGGCGAAATCGACGTGCCAGCTATCATGAAAAGAGCACCGGATTTGGTACTCGTCGATGAATTGGCTCATACCAACCCCGAGGACGCGACACATCCTAAACGTTATCAAGATGTAGAGGATTTGTTAGCCTCGGGCATTCATGTCTGGTCTACCGTGAATATTCAGCACATGGAATCGTTAAATGATTTAGTGCGTCAGATTACCGGCGTGCGGGTGCGGGAAACGATTCCCGATGCCATCGTCCAAGACGCGGACGAAGTTCGACTTATCGACTTAACACCCGAAGCCCTAATCGACCGCCTCAAACGCGGCAAAATCTATCAACGCAATATTGATCAAGCCTTACAGAACTTCTTTCGGGTTGGCAACTTGACAGCCCTGCGAGAGATAGCGTTGCGGGCGGTAGCCGACGATACCGATGATCGGCTGGAATCTTATATGCATCGCCACGCCATTGAAGGGCCCTGGCCTACTCAGGATCGGATTATGGTAGCCGTCACCCCGTCACCTAACGGAGAGCGATTATTGCGTCGAGGATACCGCACCGCGCGCAGACTCCGCGCAGAATTTTATGTGGTGGTAGTCCGACCCGAAGCGCATCCCACATTTGCAGCAGCCGATGAAACCCGCCTAGCAACACATCTGGCTCTGGCCGAACAAATGGGAGCACAGATTGTGCATTTGCAGAATAACCGAGTAGCACACGCATTGGTACAATTCGCACGAGAGCATCATATTACCCAAATAGTCATGGGGGAGTCCTTGCGGACACGTTGGCAAGAAATTTGGCGTGGTTCGGTCATTAATGAAGTTCTGCGGGAAACCAGCAATATTGATATTTTAGTGGTTGGCCACGAGCGCAAATGGCAGTGACAGGACGGCATCATGGGCATTTTCCCAAAACCATTAAGAGGAGGCATTATTGGTGGCTATCCGTGATTGGACTATAGTTGATTTATTAGAGGTAATTAGGCAGCCAAAACCCGCTTGGGGAGGTGGTAGCGCGGGCGCTGTCGCAGGCGCTATGGCCTTTGCCCTGATAGAAAAAATCTCCCTCATCGCCAAAATCGATGCCAATGAACTTACTAGCCTCCGTAACAATTTGCTGCAGTGGGCAGAAGACGACACCCTTGCCTACCAAACCATGATTAAACCCAGCGGCGACTCATCGCGGTCAATCCAGAACATCAACAATTCATTGGAGATATCCGCAAAAATTGCCGAAGGATGTCTCTCTGGCATCCAAACAAGCGGCGACCTGATGGCATTGGTAAAACCCGGCCTGCGAGCAGATTTGTTTGTTGCTGCTCATCTTTGCTATACCGGGTGCTACAGTGCTGTAGCCAATATTAAAACCAATGCCGAACGACTTTATCCACAAAGCGACTGGCTCGACACATGTCGTCACCTAGGACGTCGTCTCGATGTAGCGGCAGGAAACATCCACCGTTGGATGGTCCACTATCCTGTCTCAGAGATCTGCTATTGATTAATTCTGTCAAATGTCATCACTTTTATCTATGATTGTCTTACCCAGGTTTGAAGTTCGGCAGCGGAAAAATTTGGCTTTCACTCATCCTTTGCGGCTAATGGAGCGCAAGACTAAAGGCCATGTTGATCCTGAACCGAGCCACTCGTTATGATTGGGGACGCGGAGTTTCTCTTATTAATGCATACCCAATGGCCAGGCGCATATCTCTTCACATTCCATCAGTGATAACGATCACCGAACCCGAGAAAAGTAGAATTGCGTTTAGGATCCAGAGCCGTGCTCTTCGAACAATGCGTAGTGATTTCCAACGATCGAAACGGGAGTAAGGGTTTCGCTGGCGCAATTGCATTTCAGGTCAGTACAGTACGGTGCAGTGCAGTGCAATAAGGCGAGGTTCCGACCCCCGTGTTAGTGAGAGTCGGAATCAGCGTCAATCTAATCCTCAGAGTTTAGGAATTATGCAAGGCTTGATCCAAATCTTCCACGATATCCTCCACATCTTCGATGCCCACCGAGATGCGAATTAAATTGGTGGTGATTCCGCCCATTTGTCGGTAAGAATCCGGTACACTATAGTGCACAGCGGCCACTGGTTGCGTTATCAAAGATTCGACAGAACCCAGGCTCACAGCCCGCGTGAATAGATCCACCCGATTGAGAAACCGATTAACTTCTTCCTGCCCGCCTTTCAATTCAATGCTCAGTACCCCGCCAAATCCCGCCATCTGCTGTTTCGCCAGGTCGTGCTGCGGATGGCTCCGCAATCCAGGATAATGCACTTTTTCAACCCGAGGGTGTGTAGCAAGATATTCTGCCACCACCTGGCCATTTTGGTTGTGGCGAGCCATCCTTAATCCAAACGTCTTCATCCCACGGTTCAGCAACCATGCGTCGATGCCATTAAGGTTGCCGCCCAATTTACGAAACACGTTCACACATTCGTTGATATACGCAGTGGTTCCCACAATGGCTCCAGCCATTACATCGCTATGTCCATTAAGGTACTTGGTTCCACTGTGAACAACCGCATCAGCTCCCAGTATAAGGGGTTTTTGGTTGTAAGGTGTGGCAAATGTGTTATCTACAACGACACGGATTCCGTGTGCGTGGGCCAGTTCGGCAATGGCGGTAATATCGCACACTCTTAGGGTAGGATTGCTGGGAGTCTCTAAAAAGATGACCCGGGTATTAGGGTGTATAGCTGATTCCAACTGGCGAAGGTCCGTGACATCAACAAAACTTGTCTCCAGACCAAAGCGGGGCAAAAGGTCGTGAAATAACCCGAAACTGCCCCCATAGATGTCAGCGTGACTTATAATATGGTCGCCTGATTTGGTTTGAGCAATTAAGGCAGTGCTAGTGGCAGCCATTCCCGACGCTAATACTAGTGCACTTTGAGCACCTTCGAGAGCCGCCAGTTTGGATTCTACCATAGTGTAACTAGGGCTCCCATAACGTGTATATATGTACCCTTCGGACTTTCCCTCCATGAGATCCATCATGCTCTCGTTGGTAGGAAAAGCAAAGGTCGTCGTTTGATAGATGGGGGGCACAACTGAACCTGTGGTTGGATCAGGACACTCTCCAGAGTGAATGAGGATGGAGTTGACCCCCTCGTAACGCTTTTGTCATATCGAATATGCCACCTTTCTTGACATCCTGCCCACGGCTAAAACCGGGAATCTCCGATCCTCAAGGCATCGGATTTCTTCATCATCGTACCATTGATTGTTCGGGCTTGGGCCGTTCGTTCACAATACAAGGCAAGTTGGTCTCTTGTCGTTTTGCGTTCCACAGGGCGGGACCGGAATAGATGCGGTAGCGATATGCTATTAACATCCCCACAGGATGTCTTCTATCTCTCAAAATCGCAATTTCTGATAATATAGCCAATAGGTTACGCCACCAAAGGAGATAACGGCTTACGGGGCAGGGAGTCCCTGCAACCGGGGTTTTACCGCGTTTTTCGGTAATTTGCTCCCGATTTTAGCCGTATACAGAATGATAGGGTTGTTTGTTTAATGGGGATCCTAGAGTCAATGGAACCGCACCCCCAACTGTCGGCGATGATTCGAATTTTGCACCACTTATTTAGCCACCACTGGCACCCTCAGTCGTGCGGGTACTCCCAACCCAAAGAGTTGGGACCACGGCTATGGCTAAACACCCTGCAGCAACCAAAATGGCCACCGCAGTGCCCTGTGCCTGAGCCACAATCCCTACGGCCCAAGCACCAAACGCGCCTACGGTATTGCCGACCCCCATGGTTAATCCCGATGCCATCCCGAGTCGACCAGGAAAAAGTGATTGCCCATACACCAACAACACTGCGCCCGCGCCATTAACGGCGAAACCCCAGACAGCCACGGTTAACCAAAAGGGCCATCCTGTACCCGTTCCGATGGCACCGCCAACAGCTGCCAAACTTGCCCCCAGCAACGAACCGATCAGAATCGGCCGTGGACCCCAGCGATCGGATGCCGAGCCTCCTAGAACATTGCCTATCATGCCTAAACTATAGACTACCGCCAATAGCGCCCCCGTCTGCGTGAATGCACCGCCTCTTTGATGCCATACAATGGGCAGCAATGTGAGGAGACTGGCGGTCCCCAAATTGCGCAATGCAACTAAGACAAAAAAGGCGCGACCCCGGTGCCATATATTAGCCCACTCGACCTTTACTGGATGTCTCCGGGGCCGAGACAGTGTCGGAATTGTACGGGCCGATGAAAAGAGTAAGCCAGCCGCAGCTATCCCAGGCAATGCCAGGCCCGCCACGCCAAACTTCCCACCCCACTGCCAAACTGCCACAGCTGCTAGCGGTGCCAAGATATGGCCAATCATGCCACTGACCATCCACCCACTCATTCTCCGCCCCTTATGCCCGAGAACCGATTGGCTCACCAGAGCTGCCATGTGCGGGTGAAAAGCCGCGTTGCCTAGTCCACCCAGCATAAGGACAACTGCAAATATGGTGTATGAGGGGGCCCAAGCTAACCCAAGGGCATTGCCCAAACTTCCGATTAAAAGTCCGCCTACAATAAACCAAGGCCCCCCTCGGCTATCCGCCCATATGCCCATAATGGGTTGCAAAGCCTGTGTGGTCACCGCCAATAAACCCGCCAACAACCCCGCCTGACTTTCGGTAAAGTGCCATCGAATCATCAACGCCGGCAGTAACGCAAGATAAAGGGTTGGATACCCGTCATTAACCGCATGCGCAATAGCCCATATGGCGGCGTCAATCCATGAATTGTGGCGAAATAGTCCACTGCCCCTCAACCTATCGTCTCCAAATCATAGCGCAACGCAACAAACCCTGCACGATCCAAAACACGGGTAGTCCGGCATCGATATTCCAAGTCCCACGCTTGCTCGGTGGTGATAAATTCGTTCGGTGATACATACAACCCGCTTCTAATCGATGACGGTTCCGCACCCATTATCGAATTCACTTCCTGGATCGTCCAAAATCGAGCGTTACGATACACCGATGTCGCGTCATCCAGTGCACGAACTTGATAGTGCTGGGCCCAAGGGCCAGTACCATGAACTCTACCGCCGCCTAACCCTGACGGGACGATACTTTTGTCGTTTTGCTCAACACATGGTCGGTACCGCGGGGAGCCGATCTCCGTCGATCAACCATTAAGCATTGCGGAATTCTCCAAAGAACAAACGTTCTGAGTCTAGTTTATCATCCCCAGGCTTTATAGGCAATGGGACGCGCTGACAGGAAGAAAAAAACCCTACGTCCTCAACGGCCGCCACCCGCTTGACCCCCTCTTGGCTATCGCCTAAGATGGGCAATGCGCGGGCGTTATATTCAAGTTTTGATTGGTATTATGCCTCTTACTGAAAAAAGAAAATATTTCTGGATGGATCCGCTACGATCTTGGCGTGAACGGTCTAGGTTATTCCAGAAGCATTCGGCTTAGTTGTATCTTCATACCCTAATCAAGCCGGGCAAAACCCCGGTGTCAATAAACACCCATGCCACAAATTGGCATCACCAAAACAGAGAGAAAGAAGAGCAATAGTCGTCTTTCTCTCCGGCGTGAGGCATTTGCCCATCATGGAATCGGTATACTCCCTGCTTCGCGTGCTTGAGCAGGGGGCAGCACGGCCACAACGAGCGATCCCCGACTCGGAGAATTTGTTGACCGACCCCCATTTGCGCCAATGGGTCATCCTCGTTGTCCTTGACTGCGTGCTAGTGGGATTTGTAGCGCAAGTCCTGAAGTATTGCCGAATCACATGCCATCCGATAGGGTAGAGATTCTCCGCAGAGCGACACATTGCGCGCAGGGCTGCGTATTCGGGTTTCGTTAAGCCTTGAATCGGATTGCTTTGTATCCTCCCGTACACCAGAACCCCCGTCCTTCTACGGATGCAGTATCTAGCAACACCCTGACGGCGAGCACCTTCTATCTCCAGAGCTAAAGCCAGGGGTTTTACGACGCATTTGATAAGGTGCCGGAGAGCCATTGCTCTCCGGCAGTCTACCGCAGCCAAACTTTACCCATGTACCGCCGAGAATCCGGGTACTCCATCGAACAGATAGAGATTTTCTGTTTTGATTGGGTCAAAGCCTGCCTCCGCTACCCGTTTAAGCAGTTCTACGACATGACTGGAACGCACCGTCTCACCATCACGCCCCATAAATCGGCATCGCCAATGATCGGTGCAAAAAGTCTCGGGCAAGCCGTCGGGCCACACTTTGATGCCGCGATTCGTAATAACCCGTAATTGCAAGGGATCTGCCAACACTTGCATCAGGGCATTGCCGAGTTCATTTGGAGATCCGGGTTCCCAATCTAGGAACACATCAACACCTACCAGTTGTTTTACTGCCTTTTGATGGTGTTCGCTCTTTCGCCACAACGACAAGGAAGGCACTTTACCATAAGACACGGTTTTTAGCATAATGGGAACTTCTCCCAGTCGGTTGATCACAGCGTCCGCAAACTCGGCGGTGCCCACTTTCTGACGGCTGTTTCCTTCGGTGAAAATATCGTCTGTGTGAATGCCCTCTTCAATAGCCTTCAACCATGCATTGTGCACCCGCGTAGCTACCTCTGGTTGGCCTATGTGCACTAACATCATAATCGCCCCCAGCAATAGTCCCGATGGATTGGCCTTGTTTTGCCCGGCAAGGCGCGGCGCTGATCCGTGAATCGCCTCGAACATCGCGCACTGATCCCCAATATTGGCGGAACCCGCTAGCCCCACCGACCCCGCAATTTGAGCTGCAACGTCTGACAGGACATCACCGTACAGATTAGGCATGACAATCACATCAAAGTTCTCCGGTGTATCTGCCAGTTTCGCCGCACCAATGTCCACAATCCAGGTTTCATTTTCGAGATCAGGATACTCGGCAGCTATCTCGTTGAACACTTTGTGGAACAATCCATCGGTGAGTTTCATGATGTTATCTTTAACAAAGCAGGTCACCTTTTTACGATTGTGCGCGCGCGCATACTCGAATGCATAACGAATCACTTTTTCCGAGCCTGGGCGAGAAATAAGCTTCAGACACTGATAGACTTGTTCCGTTTGTCGATGCTCGATCCCCGCGTACAAATCTTCTTCGTTTTCACGAATGATGACCACATTCATTGATGGGTGCTGGGTATAGATAAAAGGATGGTAGGACACACTGGGGCGAACATTGGCATACAATCCCAGCGCCTTACGCGTCGTAACATTCAAGCTCTTGTATCCGCCGCCCTGAGGTGTGGTGATTGGTGCCTTGAGAAAAACTTGGGTCCGTCGCAAAGAATCCCACGCTTTAGGCTCCATTCCCGTTTCAACGCCACGCAAGTAGACCTTTTCGCCAATTTCGATCGTCTCAATCTCGATTTGAGCTCCGGCTGTCTGAATAATCCGCAAAACTGCATCCATAATTTCCGGGCCAATTCCGTCCCCGTAGGCTACGGTAATAGGGGTTCGTGGTGTCATAATCATCTTCTCCATTCTGTGATCTCACTAGGTGACCAAGCCCAACCCAAAAGCTACACAAGCGCTCTACTTCGTTTTGCCTTATTTCCCGATCATTTGCCCTTCGTGACGAATGAAGGTGCGGTTGATTTTCTTCTAAGATTCTCGGAGGACCCATCGTCCAATGGCTGCACCTGGGTTGCTGAACAATCAATCCAACATCCTGAACTCGAATCGCCTGTAGATGCTGCACAGGGAATCCCAACGGTATACTGTCATCAATAGGGTACGAACCAGACACCCACACAGATCCCGGCGCGCACCCTCACAGCGAAGCCCGTTCTCAATTGTCGTTCCACCATACGTTCCTGATGAGGCGAAACATCCCCGACGATAAGCAAATCGTAGGTTTTAACTAATACGACGAATTATAGTGGCGATTTCTGATGGTCCGGGGCAGTTAACACTCGCTCCCTTCATCGTAGCTTTACCCCTCTCACCCTCATTTCTGATTTTGACCTGTATGCGGCCACGGAGTGAACCAAGGACACTGCTCGGGTTGGGCACCACTCACGCCGTCTCCGCTGCCGGGTATCCCCCGGAAATTGGCAAGGAGGGCAACCGTAAATCTCCCTCATTACCCATTCAGTTTCGCCCCCACACCGTTCGCACGGTAGGCTCTTAATCACATCAACCAGCCCCCAGCCTGAGATGGGACATTGCAAGCACCCGGCACTCAGTCGACGGTTGACCCCCCTTGGCAACTTCATAAAGCACGATCTGGCGGGTCGGATTCATATACGCTCGCATGTCCGTCTCAACATGGGCTAAGCCGCCCTGGGAAACCAAAGCACATCGCTCTACAGTCTCTTTTAAAACGTCGGAACTCGAAATTCCTTTGATAAATCACGGGTTGTAATCTAGCATTCGGCCTGACCATCAACCCATGTGAGGGAAAATATGCGTTCATCAAAAAATCCCCTAGCTCCTCAAATGTTTTTCTGGCATTCTGGGCAAAATTTGTTTGAGAACTGACGGTCTGCTCCACCAGTTCAATGCCGCGCTGTCTATAAACACCAAAAAGTCATGGTCAACCAAGACAAACACCCCTTGAGGATCCAGACCAAACCTACCCTCGCTCGCCAATCCAAGCGGAAAACCGGCCAGCGAGCCTTTTGCACGGCCACGTCCCGTAGAGTTCCGGTCGGGTCAATTTCTCCGGTGAAGGTGCTCAGCAAATCCGTATTGAACCGGTTCTAGCACCCACTCTTTTTGATGTTTCGTAGCAAACGCAAGTTTTCGTCCTCGATAGGGTTTGGCATTCTGATGGTGTCCCTTCATACTCAAATATTTCCCTTCTGATGCCATGCTCGCGGTAGTGCGGTACAAATTTCCTCTCATATGCGGAAATTCCGGTCCATACCACCGCTGATAATCGTCATATGTGTCGCGTTTATTATATCACGACTTCTTTTTCGTATGTCAAGGCACATTTTTCGCTTTCTCACATTAAGAACAGACATAGGCATTTCCTGTTATCTTTACCAGTCGCGCAATGCCAGTAGGTCGAGCAAGTCTTTAATGGCCCGGCCGCGCTGCGCGGGATGCCTCATCGGCAAATCCGAGTGAATTTCGTAGCGGTTCGTCCGGCCGTCCCGAAATCGACTGATGTATCCAGCGCTCTCGAGATCGTCAAGAATACGTTGCACCGCTCGCTCCG
>JAKAAL010000842.1 GCA_021802375.1 Bacillota bacterium
TGTTGTCCTAGCGCCATTTTTTACGATCGTTGACGGCCTGGGGTCAATTCTTCGGATCCCGTCCAATCCGTCCCCACAAAACGGCATCCCGTCGTGGATTATTGGGGGAAAATTCTTTTTCCGCTGTCCTTAAGCCTTTGTCGCTTCGGGCTTCGAGAACAGCGGAAAAGGCTCCCAATAGCTTCGCCGTGCAGGTTTGCTGCCTCCTTCGGTGAAGGCCATTCACTAACATTCTCCTGAATAATTGCCTCATCATGCGCAATTGGCGAGGTGTTCCCCAAAATAACTGGAAGCCTTGCACCGCTAAACTACCGTTTTGACGGCGCCTGGTTGGAAATGGGTGGCCATGAAGCGGGACGTCCCGCAGACACGCGGGGCGTCAGCCACCGATATGTGGCCATGGTAGCTTGCACGAGCTGGCTATACGTGGTGATGCCCGCTGCCCGCCCTAAGGGTTGCTGACGGCTATTGAAAAATACTATCATCGGAAAACTTTGCCCCGGATCATAACGTCGAATAAATGCTCTCCCTGGATCAATGCCCAAGGGTATGTGCAAGTGAAATTGCTGGCGATAACGCCTTAAAAGATCCGCCATGGCAGTGGCTGACAAGATTCCGGTTTTCACCACACGGCCTTCCTCGGGCGCATCAAAAGGCCCAGCTATTCCAATGCCGCCATTAGGGCTGACGACGATTCCCACGACCATGATCCCGTGTTGTTGCGCCCAAGTCTGATAGCGTGGCATCGTCCACCGAGACATCCACGCACAAGCAGGACACCACGTAGCAAAAAAGTCCACAATTACGGGATGATGGGCCCACAGGGACTGGCGAGATTGCCAGGTGTTCCCTGTCACCCAATTGATAGAGTGTCTAGCAGTCAGACCTGGGGAAGCAGTAGGATGAGCACGCGGTGCACCCAAAATCCCACAACCGGTCATCATCAAAGTTAGCCCACAGAGCATTGTCCAAAGGGCACGCACACGATATCCAGCGCTCACTGTTCTGTCCTCTCTCTTTACTGGACTTTTAACAAACATAAGAAGACCGAAGAGACTCCTTGTCCCTTCGGTCTTCACTCTCTTTATTCAACATTCCCATAAATAGGCGTCGTGCCATTCGCTGTCACCCGGTAGTGAATCTGAAGAAAATCATTGTCATACCATGTGCCTGTGCTCGGATTTTGGTACATGAATCCGATATCCATATACGCCCAAGACCCCGCAGACGCTGTCCCCGTGGAGGCCACATCATGGATCGGCACGACCACTTCCACCGTGCCGGTCGTGGGATCCCACTGTGGGGTGATCACGCTCGTCACATTGTGGGTTAAGGCCCATCCGCCGGACCCGTTAGCCTCGAACGCACTGTAATTTGTGGAATTGGACCACCGCGCTAAGAGATAGGTCATCGGTCGCGATAGAGGACGTCCATACAAAGCATCAGCGCTGGTGGCGATCGAGGGACTGCTGTTGAAGTCTTGACTATAGATGGCCACACCCCATAAGGGAGCGGTATTGAAATCCGAGAGTGTTCCCGTCATATTATCAATACGGATATAGAGATTGTTCGCATCATTGGAGATAAACACCCGTTTCACCGCCGCCATTTCTGATCCTCCCGGCGTTGCCGTAGTTCGCTTCAAAAAATAAGGTACGGTGCTCCACTGGCTCAGATCGTTGCTGACCGATGTTGTCACGTTTATGGTTTGATAGTTGCCCGCATTATATTCAGGAGGATACCACAACACGTGGTACTGTCCTGTGTATGCCAGAGCCGTCATAATAAACGAGGCCGCCGTATACGGTTCCACCATGGTACTGACGATGGGTGTAAAGGTATCTTGTGCTACCGCTTCTCCTTGGGGCATGTAGCCCACACCCGATGTCGCGACGTCCCATTGCAGTCGGGCGAAGGTCTCGCTGGCATTGCCAGTGTACAGATTATCCAGTGCCACCCAATTGTTCATCTGGGGCCAAGGAGGCTGTGGCGCATTCGCTTCATCGCCGCAGGGATCATAGGAGCTATCATAATAATAATCATCGCCTTGGTAACGCGCGATACCATAGGTATCGCTGGTGAGCGCATTGACAATATTATTCACCGACTCGGTCGCACGCGAACTGCGGTAATCAATGACGCCAAAAGCCCAGAGCATGTCGGACGACGAATCAATTAAGGGGCGCGGCGTCAGGTTCGTCTCCACAGCCCGGTTAAAATAATTATCCGTGATATTCCATAATCCGGGGGCCGGTGTCGTGGCGTCAGCGGGTCGCTGAATGGCCGAGAGAATCGTGCCGGCGGCTCCACTCCACTGATCGGTTAAACTTTGTTGACCTTCGACCTGGGCCATGCGTTCGGCGGCGTAAAGCCCCAAGACGGACCATCCTTGTGTCCACACGTTATACTCCTGATTTTCTTCCCAAATACTATAGTCGGCTGGAACAAAGCCATACGGCGTGATATTGTTCATGAGCCAATTGGCGGAATTCTGAACTTGAGGCCATACGCTGTTCAGAAAGGTAATATTACCCGTGAGCTGATAATGACGCCAAACTCCCACAAGAAACAGTCCCATGGAGTCATATTCTGGTGAAATAGCATTGGTGATCGGTGTGCCGTTCCAACTGCTCCAACTGGTATCAAAGGTACCATTGCTATTTTGATGACTGGCCATAAATTTCCAATAGGCCGCAGCGGTATTGTAATGACCTGCAGCATCCATAGCCATGGCATCAAACGATCCGTCTCGGGCCCAGTTTTTATATCCATAAGCCCAGGGATTTGTCGCGGCGGGAAAAGTGCCCAGAGTGGGATTTTGTGCGTTTTTCATCACGAGCAGAGACCGAAGGTATTCGGTGTTGACTCCGGCATCCGACGTGTTAATGAGGGAGCCCTGATTCAGCCAACTGGTAGAGCGGGTGCTTGCCAGTTGAAACCAGTAACTCCCGGGTTCGCTAGCGGCTGTTGAGGCTGCACTGGTAATAGCAGACGAAGTTCCCTGCACGCTCAGATAATAATATAGATTGGTCGAGCCCCCGGCGGGGATAGACACAGTATTCTGAAAGGCCATATCGAC
>JAKAAL010000843.1 GCA_021802375.1 Bacillota bacterium
GTATAGCCCGGCAGCGCTCCGAAGATTTGGGCGTGTGTCAGATGAGGATACACTGTGTGATTCAGCCAATCGCGCATCCCCGGGGAAAATTTGGACTGAGTAACTGGCTTACGCTTTGAAGAAGTTGAACGGTTGGAAGCCTCTTTCACGCGTATCTCCCCTTTCGTAAAATATAGGATTTCATGTAGGCTTGATCTTCGACCCACATGCGCCACTGATCGGCCACGTCCTGCCACTCCCGTTGCCAGCGCTCCCACTGGCAATCGGAGGGTTCAAACTCGTCAAAACGGCACACCGATCCATTGGCTCGAACGGGTACGGCCCAACAACGATTCGACGACCAAATGACTATCAAACCGTAAGGATAGCGGGGAAACCCGGGAACGTGTTGTGCGGAATAGGAATGCTGCCTAGCATTCTCAATCACCGTTGTAATAGGCAGGACTTCAGCGGTCCACCAGGATTGACACATGAGCGTCACACATCCTTTCTTTTATGAATGGGGTCCTAATGGTCGTCCAATCCGTTTAACAAACTTTGCATCGCGTCCGATCCGTAAGTTGATTGAGACGGTGCCGTCTCTGGTGTTTCTTCCAACGCGTGAAGGCGACGTTCTAGTGCGTCCATGCGTACCAGCAATCCCCCCGTGCCCGCTAGCGCTAAGGTCAGTAAACTTTTTAACCGTGTTGACCGTTCCCCCTTGGGCATGGCGTCGATGGCGACCATGAGCTCGCGATCACGTAGTTCATCCACATACAACTTCACAATCATAGGCCCACCTCCTCGTGTCACCATGCGGGTTTGAGGCCCATTCCTCCATCGATTAGGGCCTACGGACGGACCTAAGGTATGACAGCCAATGCATCAAGGTCCGTCCGTGGGCCCTTCAAGGACTGAAAAACACCGGAAACCCGCATGGGACTTAAGAAACCGACGGGCCTAAGGCTGATAGATATCCTTGGGCGTTGGCCCATTGGCCGTCCGGAACTACGTGGGTCGGCATGCTCCCCACATGCTGAGACATGGCGTCAACTCCCCCTCCTACCAAGTACAGGGTTTTCAAGCGGGGCAAAATGGGCGCCCACACGGTTTGCAATTTCGCCGTGAGACTCGACCCTAATTGTGTCAAAGCTTGGCGAATTTCTGGGGACACCATAATGTCGTGCCCGCGTACCGTAATGGTGTGGGCTTGCGCTAATTCATGCGGCGCATAGGACACTCGCCATTGCTGCTCAATGTGGGCTGATACCGTTTGCAGGGCATTGTGGATCCCTTGTTCCCACGATCCGGCTAAACCCGGAACCAAAGTAGGCAGGCCCGACTCGTTGACCTGCACCACGAGATAATCCGTGGTGCGATAACCCACATCCACCAACCCATACAGCCCGGATGCAGCATTGTGGGGCAAAACGGATAAAATCGCCGCCACGCCTTGGGGGAACACCTGAACATTCGACACATCCAAGGATTGCCCATCGATTGATACCGTGCCCAACAGAGTTTGTTGAAGCGCGTGACGTTCTCGACTGTACCAGGTCAAGGGCACTCCCACGGCTAAGGTCAGACTTTGAGGCCGCTCGGGCGAATGAATCAACCGGTTAGCAGCAATGACGGTGAGATCCCGAGTTAATGGATCGGACGCTTTGTCCGATCCAAACAAACTGGTGGCTTGCAATCGAGCTTCGTCTCCGACCCAGTAAGAGCGAGGCGGTTGAGAACCCCATTGCACCGTGGTACTGTGGGACGAAGCCAACGGCCCCAAATTCATGTCTGACGTGGCGGGCGCGATCAGGGAAGGAAACAGTACCCGTTCTCCCGTTTCGGACAATCCTTTCACGTAGCCGTGCCCGACATCGATGGCGATTTTTAATGACAATATCAACACCTCCTAGAGATATAAAAGCCCCTGGCCGGGTGACCAGGGGCGGTTGAGTGGTGTTACCGTTGGGGTGCTTTAGGTTGGGACTGTTCGGGCATGATGAGGCGATAAGTGGTGGATCCTGGCCGGTGGGCGACATCCAGCGTATGCCAGTCGAGGCGAGGTACGCGGGAATTTAAATCGACGACCAGATCACGCATCCATTGGGGGTGACCGTACATCCCACCAGTTAACTGGACGGCGGCCCTCAGCGGATTATTGATCGGTGCAGCAGGATTCGGGCCGTACTCCACCCAATCGTAAAGGTGATGCCTTTGGCCCTGGCCGGTGCGGATGATCGCAATGGGCTGATTATCGAAACGCGCAAGTAAAATGGCGGCTGCATCATCGCGCCATTCCGACCGCTCGAAATTTTTTCGGGTCAAAATTGTGTCGGGCGCCAAGTCGCCCGCTAATGATGCCCCAGATTTCAGTGCCGCATGAATGGCATCGAAAATCGGATGACGCATTATTTCGGTGAGGGCGCCGGCCGATAGACGACGAAAGGTCGCGGCGTCGGGGACGTGCTCAAACAGTACGTGGGTCATGATCTCGTGCACCTGTGTTTCGCGCAAGATTAATTCCTCCTCGGCTCCGTAAATAGTGTTCATGTTAGACTCCTTTCGACAATAGGAAATTTTCGCGTTCGACCGACCGCGACTGCTCCGATCCGATCGCAGCACACCCCACTGTAGCAATGCGTCCCCAACCGTGGGCGACAAGTTTCGACCGCTTGGCCCGACGCGGGTACACGCGGCCTAGTTGGGGGTGACTCGTCCATGCGTGCCGCTTGGTCCACCACCAATGACGGGCATCCCGCATGACTTGAGCACGCTTTTGCGGTGGGCACTCCGGACCACCCGGGATGTGAACCCATGTGCGATGCAGTAGCGGCACCGCAAAACCCCGGTATACCTCGCGGATACATTGCGACAGTGTTTTTTCTGTCGCGATTATCGTGATTGTTTCACCATCGGAAACCACGACGAGGATTCGGCAATTTCCATGACTTTTCTTGTCCTTCATGGTTGATAGCACCTCCGATAGAAAAGTGGTAAAACCGGTAAAAGCGGTAAAATCTATCTTTGGATTTGGGCGGAGTGGTGGTGGGTGATGTTGCTTTCCCCACGCCATCCGGCTCTGGGGCTTTTAGATCGG
>JAKAAL010000844.1 GCA_021802375.1 Bacillota bacterium
CAAGCGTTTTTTGGCGATGGGCAATAAAAATTTCCTTTAAAACTCTTGCCTAACTTGCGGCTGCATTTCGGGTGGCGAAGCCATCGTCTTGCCGGGATCAGCCTCGAGAGACACCGTGGGCCGGGGGAGACCACAAACACTATACTGATAACTAAGAAATGTTTGGATCGTCTGTTTTTTTATTGACAAGGGAATGGGTCGGGTGTATGTTGAAAATGTGCTTACTAACCGGATAGTTGATAACTATTGCGAAAATGATGAGTTCCGGCTCGGGCATTCCTATTAACCCTGAATTAGGGAGGCGTAATGACGATGACACCGGCGCTTGCGATGGGCGATATTCTCAAACGGGTTGCTCGGCGATATCCTAACCGCGAAGCATTAATTGATGGCGAAGTACGTTTGACTTATCGGGAGTTCAACAGCCGCGTTAATCGGTTTAGCCGTGCTCTCCAGCGAATGGGTATGCGCTCTGGCGACGTAGTGGCCATACTTAGCTTCAATCGCCATGAGTATCTTGAGGCTTATTTTGCTTGTGCGAAACTGAGTTGTATTTTGAACATACTTAATTGGCGTCTAACGAATGACGAGATTGATTTACAATGTCGCCTCTCTAAGTCGCGAGTTTTGTTAGTGGACCATGGGTTGGAAACGCAATTTAGCGAGGTCGTGACGCGGGCTCGGGATAGGCATGCACACGTGGTGATTATCGGTGGGTCTCCCGATACCGGCGACAATATGGATTTTGACGCGTTGCTACAATGCGAGTCTTCGGACGAACCGGATACAATGCTACCCCAAACGAGCGATCCTGTACTGCTTCTTTACACGTCAGGGACGACAGGAAGTCCAAAGGGCGCCTTGTTAACGCAGGAAAATTTTTTGTGGAATGGCATAACCTTTCTTTACCACGCCGAACTCACGCGCAGAGACAAGTTATTGCAACCGATGCCCCTTTGCCACGTGGGTGGTATTCACATGCTCACGGCTGCCTTTATTCTCAAGGGTCTCCCCATTGTATTGGAACGAACCTTTAGCGTGGAGGAAACGTTGCTTCTCATTCAACGGGAGCGGCCTACTGTGCTGAACATTCTTATGGCACCGCTGCAGCTTCTTCTAACGTCGCCCGAATTACCCCAGGGCGACGCCAGTTCTCTGCGCCTTGTGCTAACCGCTGCGGCGAAATATACGCGCGAATTTTGCCTAGAGGTCATCTACAAATTAGGCCTGGACCAGTTAATTTTTGGATATGGACTAACGGAAGCCAGTCCTACCGTGACCCTGACCGAATCTACTGCGGAAACGATCTGGAAAGAAAATTCTATTGGGTGGCCAGTGTGGATTAACGAGGTGCGGGTCGTCGATGCCGCCAGTGAGCAGGAGGTGTCTGCCGGGTCCGTAGGCGAACTCCTTGTGCGTGGCCCCAACGTCTTTTCTGGGTATTTTGGTCAACCAGAACAAACGGCTCAAGCCTTGCGAGATGGATGGTTGTGGACCGGCGATTACGTTCGCGAGGACGAGGAGGGATGCCTGTTTTTTGTGGATAGGCGAACCGATATGGTGAAAACTGGGGGAGAAAATGTGTCGGCTACAGAAGTAGAGGTCGCCATTTTGCATTGCAATGGAACCTTGGCCGACGCGGTGGTCGTCGGAATGCCCGATCCGGTTTGGGGTGAAGCGATAGCGGCATTTTGCGTTGTCAAGCCGGGGCAGAACACGTCAGAAGACGAAATTCGTGCCAACTTACGGGGATATTTAGCATCATATAAGATCCCAAAGGCTGTGTTTTTTGTGCAAGATTTGCCTCGCAGTATTTCTGGCAAGGTGCAAAAGCACATCTTACGCCAACAATTGTCGGATGGGACGGTTAGTACTCCCTCCCGTACTGACGATAATCCAACGTTGAGCTAAGGCCGTGGGCCAAGAAAACGCTGTCAAGGGGAAAGGGGTGTTTATCTCACCATGGTATGGCGTCCTAAACTCTATGATCGTCTCAGCGATATAGCAGGCAAAACCGTAGGGGCTATTATTCGAGAGAATGCGAGTCAATTTGGGGATGAGACCGTTCTGATTACGGAGGACAGTGAAATGACGTGGTCGGGCTTTGCCCGGACCATTGAGAGCGTTGCTTTAGGGTTTTTGTCTCTTGATATTGCACCCGGGGACCGTATTGCCATCATCATGCCAAATCGCGAAGAGGTTGTATTAAGCTATTTTGCTGCAGCAACTGTCGGCGCTTTAAGTGTGCCAATAAATCCGGCGCTCAAGGACGATGAAATTACCTACCTGTTTAATCATTGCACTCCGCGGCTGGTGATCACCGACGCGGAACATCTAGCAATGCTTCGATCGCTGGCAAATAGCGGAACCATCAGCAAACCGATTATGATTTCTGTGGAGAAGGAGCCGTTCTCTGATGCACGAGCTTGGACTGAACTGCTCACAGAGCATTGCACGCCAACTCCATTCGCGGGTACCCAATCGGATAATGCGTGTGACATTTTTTACACGTCAGGAACAACGGGCCAACCCAAGGGTGTTATTCATTCACATTTTAGTGTGCTGAGCACCGCCCTAATTGGGATGCGCATGATGGGTATTACGTCAACTGACCGCATTCTGCTGACGACACCGCTGTATCATTCTGCGTCAATGCACTTTTTTCTTATGCCCCACATGTTGGCTGGAGCGAGTTGTGTGCTGTTGCCTGGATTTCAGGCAGAGAATGTGGCTCATACGATTGAACGCAAACATGTGACGATTCTGTTTGCTGTGGTGCCTATGCTTCACTGGTTGCTCAATTTGCCGAATCTCCAAGAGTTTGACCTGTCTTCCTTAAGAATGATTTACACTGGCGCTTCGACCGTACCCCATGCTCTGAAACTGCGGGTTATGGGGGCATTTGGGTCTGATGTTGAACTTGTTGAAGGATATGGGCTGACTGAGTCTGGGCCAGGCGGGACTTGCATCTACGCAGTGGATGCGAAACGCAAGCCAGGATCGGTGGGACAACCCGGCCCTTATGTGCGTGTGGGAATCATGGATGACGTCGGCAAATTGAGCAACCGCATT
>JAKAAL010000845.1 GCA_021802375.1 Bacillota bacterium
AAAGAACTAGTGGCCATGGGTGAGGAAATTGAACGCCACTATGGCCGAGCGATGGACATCGAATGGGCCGTGGATGCCGAGTCACAGCGGCTTTATATCCTCCAAGCCCGACCAGAAACTGTTTGGTGTAATAAGCAACCGTTAGTCTCATCCAAGCCTATTCCCACCGCTAAAGCCACCATATTAAAGCGCGGGAAAGGTGCAAGCCCGGGTGTTGTGACGGGGAAGGTCCATATTGTGAAAGATCTTTCTGAAATTCATCTTTTTAAAGCTGGCGAGATTTTGGTGACTGACATGACTACAACGGAATGGCTACCGGCCGAACGGATTGCGGGAGCTCTGATCACCAACACGGGGGGAGTGGCGTGCCACGCGGCGATTATCAGTCGCGAACTGGGTATCCCGTGCATTGTTGCCACCAAGGATGCTACGTCAGTGTTGAAATCGGGATCTGTGGTGACGGTCGATGGCGAGCGTGGGATTATTTACGATGGAGTCGTGCAGGTGAGCCAACAACCCGAAAGTACCGAAGTAGACAACGGTGCGGCTCGGCCGCTCGCTAACGCTGATGTACCGGTGACGGCGACAAAAGTGTACATGATTCTTGCGAATACGGATAAAATCGATCAACAGAAATCGTTGCCCTTTGACGGTGTCGGTTTGATGCGGATCGAGTTCATCATTGCGGATCACATCGGCGAACATCCCATGGCCATGTTGCGCGATGGGCGTGGGCAAGAGTTTGTGGACCGCTTGGCCGAAGGGATCGCTGTGATGGCTGAAGCAGTCTATCCACGCCCCGTTCTCCTGCGTTTTTCTGATTTAAAGACCAATGAATACCGCATTTTGCGCGGCGGTATGGATTTTGAGCCAGAAGAAAATAACCCTATGATCGGCTGGCGAGGTGCAAGTCGCTATATTAGTCCAGAATATGAACCAGCTTTTCGCTTGGAATGCCAAGCGGTGCGCAAGGTGCGCGAAGAGATGGGTTTGAAAAATGTTTGGTCCATGCTACCTTTTGTGCGCCAAACTTGGGAAGTGGAGAAAATTTACAGTGTCATGGCTCAAGAAGGGTTACACCGTGGCCGTGATTACAAGGTCTGGATCATGGCGGAAGTCCCCAGCAACTTTGTGCTAGCAGATCAGTTTGCGAAACTGTGCGACGGGTTTACCATCGGCGTGAATGATCTGGTGCAATTGATGTTGGGTGTTGATCGGGATTCTGCCATATTGGCTGAGATGGGCTTGTTTGATGAGATGGACGAGGCTGTGCTGGCCGCCATGAAACATCTCATCGTCACCGCACATAAGAATGGACGCGAAGTCTGCGTTTGTGGTCAGGCACCCTCAATGTATCCCCGGTTTACTCAGATCATGGTCGAACAAAATGTCGATATGGTGGGCGTCAATCCAGATGCAATCGTAAAAACGCGCCGAATTATAGCGGAAGCGGAGCAACGTGTGTTGATGCAGCGCATGAAGGCGCTACAAGGTAAAGTCTTTGGCACGGATCCTACACCGGGATGGACAGGGTAAAACAAAGGAGGCAATCATGGGAAAAATTCGGGTGGCGATCAATGGCTATGGAACGATTGGGCGCAGAGTGGCTGACGCGGTGACTCGCCAGCCTGACATGGAACTTGTGGGAATTTCCAAAGTGCGGGCGGATTATAAGACAGGGTTTATTGGCTATCATGACTACACACTCTATGGTGACTCGCCGCAATGTGTAGACCAGTTGGCCAAAGGCGGGTTTAACCCCAAAGGCACGTTGGAAGACCTTCTTGAGCAAGCGGATATTGTCGTTGACTGCGTACCTCCTAAGTTGGCCGCGAGCAATAAGCCTCGCTACGAGGCAGCTGGCGTGAAGCACCTGTTTCAGGGGGGCGAAAAACCGGAAGTGGCACCTTTTTCCTTTAATGCTTTGGCCAATTTTGACGCTGTAATTGGTGCAGCGTCGGCAAGAGTGGTTTCTTGCAATACGACGGGTATGACGCGGGTATTATATGCACTTCACTCGGCTTTTGGGGTCGAGCAAGCTAGGGTGGTGATTGCACGCAAGGCGACGGATCCCGACGATCCACTGCAAGGTCCAGTCGACGGCGCTGTATTGGATCCGTACCCCGCTCAAGTCCCTGCGCATCATGGTCATGACGTCGCTGAGGTCATTCCTGGCCTCCATGTTTTCGTTATGTCGGCGCGGATGCCTATGACCCATGCCCACTTCCATAGCTTGATCATTTCCCTAAAAAACAAAGAGATCACGCGTGCTCAGGTAATGGAAGTACTGTTGCAAACGCCGCGAACCCTGTTTGTTAACTCGACAACAGGCGTCATTTCGACGATGAATGTGTTTGACATTGGACGCGAGTTGGGGCGCTCCCGCGGCGACATCTATGAGGGAACCATTTGGGAAGATTCAGTCACCGTGGACGAAGGCGACCTTTACATGTTCATGGCTGTGCATCAAGAGGCGATCGTGATTCCGGAGACGGTGGATGGCATTCGTGCACTTATGGGGACTAGCAGTAAAGAAGATTCTATGCGCGTTACCGATGAGACGATGGGAGTGGTTGCAGGACGTTTGCTGGATGTTCTCTCTCGGAAAAAAATTGTGTTGAGTTTTTAGGGGCAATTCTAAAAAAGGAGGCCAAATGGCCTCCTAGATGCCTTAGATAGCTTACAGTAAAGCGTGAGGTTGATCATGCCATCCGGGGCCCTTGTGTGGTCACTGATGACGGAAGATTACGATAATTTCCGAACCTGTTCACGATAATGTTTATATCCAAAACACAACCCGAAAAGGAGGAATCACATTGTCTACTTATAAAGAGCTCGTGGACGAAAATGGGCGCGTTTACCGTATTGGGGAATCGCCCAAAGCATTGATGGGGTATGGGCGAATAGTGATGATTGTTCTTCCTTGGGTTGGAATGATGTTAGCGTCAACCTTGGAATATGGGTGGGGAGCCGCATCAGCAACCGTGGCTCACGAATATCATTGGAATTTAACGACGGCTTTTTGGAATTACTCTGTGTATGTCCTATTCGAGGTGGGTGCTTCT
>JAKAAL010000846.1 GCA_021802375.1 Bacillota bacterium
TGAGTAGTGCACGTTGCGAGACATCACGTAGAAAGTCATCTCCCTGAGCCATAGCTCCCCCATAGGGTCGCCAATTGCAGGTCCGTCGTTATGGTGAGTTCGTTGGGTATCACGGTGCTGCCTAATTCGAAATCCCGATCCGAAAAGAGCAAATGCACCTTCATCTGATCCGCTCCTTTATGCGTTCATACGTCACCTGGTACTTTTCAGCAATCGACAAGGCGTAAGAAGCGCCATCTTGGGGGCTTCTCACCACTTTATAAGTTCGCGTGTGCTGGTCATCCGGGGCGACGACCCCAACCATGCTGACAGTTTTTTCACTCAGGGATGCCAACTCCCCGATAAACGTCACGCAAAGGGCCATCGCGTCACGGTCCATGATATGTTCCATGATCTTGCGACTTAAAAAGATGGCATCCTGTAGTGCGGTCGAGGTAAAAATCTCGTTCATGATGATAATGCTGTGAGAGGTCGCCGTTTGGAGGATGTCGTGAATGCGTTTCAAATCGTCTTGTAGTTTACCCCGAAGGGTTTGTAGATCTTCTCGCCGTTCGAAATGCGTAAACAGTTGATCCCATACCAATAGTCGTGCGGCCCGAGCGGGGACCAAAGACCCAAGACTCGCGCCAAATAGTGGACTGGTCCAAACATGCGGGCAAAAGTTGTTTTGCCCGCCTGATTGGGGCCGGAGATAACCAGTACCCGTTCCGGGTCATCTATGTGAAAATCGTTGCACACTGTCGGCTGTTTTTCGTCCCGGAGTTTCTCTGCTAATGCCAGGTCAAATCCCAGCCGCGCATACAGATTATGGTTTGTCGTAGACAATTGAGGATTGCAAAAAGCAAGTCCTCCACCGAAACGGTCCACGTACTCACGAGGCGCGAGATAGAACTGAATTTCTCGGTCAAAGCGTGCAATGGTCGGATCCAGGTATTCTTTTCGGTCGACGCAGTAGGTGTGGAGATGCGAGAAGATCTCGCTGTTCCATTTCGCCACCAATTCCAACACCTCTGCCTCAACATGATTCATATCCGGTGCATTAGAAAACTTGGTCCGGTATTGTTTGCCGCTTGGTGACTTGAATTTCCGAAAAAGGTCTCAAATCTCCGTGCTGTAATTTTGGCTGTCAGCCACCGGGTAGACCTCGATGCGCGGGCCCTTGAGACGCAACCGATAACCGATCGATGCGAGTTCCTGCTGTAACCGTTCAGTGTCCAGTTGGAGTTCTCGGAACGCTTGGGATTGTCTATAGTCATTGAGATAATCCAGAAAGCGGGTGAGACCTCGGGAAGCCAAAGAGACTTGCATCAAGCCGGATCCGAATTCTTCAATGGCCGTACAGTAGGTTTGCACCGCATCCCGAAACCAGGCCGCTGCTTGATACGGGTAGTAACGCTTTCGAGCTCCTTCCAGTTGGTCTCGCATGACGTGCAGATGTCTTCCAAAAGCCTGGACGAGACCAAGGATTACGGGATTTTCTAGATCCTTTAAGATCTCTTGGCGATATGAGATCGCATCGACATCGTGTAACGGCATATAGAAAAACGGTGTTAAATTGTACTCACTCCGACCCCGAGTCATCGCGACCACCACTTGATCCAGATGTAAATCGCGAAAACAGGCGGGTTCTTGGGCCGCCTCGACGCCTCGGGCGTCCTCCGACCGCACAAAGAGCACGCTAAGAGCGTTCATAGAGGCCTCTTTCCTTTCTGTCTAGCCGTTTCCACAAGATCCATGGGGCCGCCGGCTCCTCTCAAAAGACAGATCAAGCACAAAAATAACACCCCCCGATTGAGTAGGTGTTATTAGCCCCGAAACATACGAGGCATTTTGGTAATGTTCTGGTCAACACCATGACCTACCGCTAGTGATATCAACGAAACCTATTATGACAAAATCGCTGACCCATGACAAACTAAACGCCATGGAAATCTCCGCGTCCGTCCGTCTTGCAATGTTCCCACGCAAGAGTTACACTGATGCCATTAGTAGTGGTGTAGGTGGCCATGGAGCTGGCCGTACTGTGCCGGAAGGCTAATGGTTCCTGATCTTAAACGATCAGGGGCCATTTTTGCGTGAATGTAAAAACGTGTGGAGGTTTAAGCTGCTTGCTGTCAATCTATACTGCCCACGGGCGTGAATTACCGGACTTTCCATCGCGTGCACGGATTGCACAGAGGTTTTGAGAAGAATTTCCCCATTGAGCTGGACAACGAACGACCTCTCGGTTATGGTGAATTGGATCCCTTTACATGGGATTCATTATCCATCATAGGAGGAATAGGCGATGCTGAGACTCCAGTGGACCGCCGAGGAGGTCACTCGATTACAGGATTTACGACGACACCATCCGCATCCGCGTGTGCGGCGCAAGGCGGAAGCGGTCTATTTGAAAAGCTTAAATGTACCCCATCACGAAATTGCCCGCATTGTCGGCGTGACCGAGAAAACCGCCCGATCGTACCTGCAGGCGTATAGGGCCGGAGGAATCGACGCCCTGTCCGCCGTCGTGCGCCGGAATCATCAGAGTGCGTTGTATGACCACGTCGACACGATTCGGGCCGCCTTTACGGACCAACCGCCGGCCACCATTAATGAAGCCGTGGCCCGCATTGAGACCTTAACAGGGCTCCGTCGGAGCCCGACGCAAGTCCGCGACTTTGTAAAAAAAACGGGTTTAAGCGTCGCAAGACCGGGCAAATCCCGGCCAAAGCGGACCCCGAGGTTCAAAGAGACTTCCTCGATCACGCGCTGACGCCCCTCGTCGCGCAGGCGCAAGCGGAGCAACGCCACCTCTTTTTTGTCGACGCAGCCCACTTTGTCATGGGAGCCTTCTTGGGATATTTGTGGTGCCTCGCCCGCGTGTTTGTGCCGACGCCCTCTGGGCGTCAACGGTTCAATGTGTTAGGGGCGTTGCATGCCGTGACGCACGAAGTCATCACGGTGACCAATACCACCTACATTAATTCTCGGTCCGTGGTGGAGCTCCTCGAGAAATTAGCCCAGCAATTCACGGACTTGCCGATTACGGTCGTGCTCGATAACGCCAAGTACCAGCGCAACC
>JAKAAL010000847.1 GCA_021802375.1 Bacillota bacterium
ATTCATTCAGCATCGTGAGAAAATATGGGTGATCCTGAAATCTACCATCCGTCGCTCTTCTCCTCCTTAGTATATCGCAAAAAAGTCATGATGATACGGGTGGTCTAAACTTTTTTCCACCCAACTTATCTCGATTACCCGAGTGCCTCACGCCAGATCTTTCCCCACGGGATGACTATGGCTCCGTCCATTCCCGCCACATCGTGCTAATGAGCGGTGGAGCCATTGTCTCGCAGCCATTGATCTAGCCGGCCGCCGTCTAATTCGGGAAATGGTGGTTCATGGAATGGTCTCGGCACTGTCTCGTCCCGCCTAAATAATCCCAATAGTTTCCGAAAGAAACGAGCATACAATTGACGCGAAAACCCATCGAAGGACAGAGAAAATGACTCGGCGTGCAACTGATACCGTTCCGCACCTAGCGGACGGGCAATGGACTGTTGCTCTAGAATAAGAAATGCCCCGGGAGTGCTGTCAGGTTGCACTGTGACTGTGAAATCTGGTTGCAGCGACTCCGCTTCGTGGATACGCTCCAGCAGCAAGAACAAGTGCAACATGTCCGTTACCAACGGACCGAGGTGGATGGCGTAATCTTGACGGTCACCCAGTTCGATACACGAATAGACTAGGCACCCCGGCTTAAGCATCGCCATTTTATAGCTAAACACATTACGGTATTGTGGCGAATAATCTCCTGACTTGTAAACCATTGCCGGGGATCCGGAACTGGGCTGGCGATTGCAGTCCCAAAACACATCAGGAATAGGGACCGTCACGTCCCGTCCTGGCTGTAGATTCACACGAGTGATAGACCTTTGCACAAGGTCGTAAAGTTCAGCCACACCATAAGAACTCAGCGACCTCATCTTCAGTGCGAATTGCCACTGGACATAACCGGTCAGACTCTGCTGGGTTAGCAATTCCGACGCGTTGAAGGTCTCTACATCACACGTTTCGTTGTTCGTATCAGAAACGCCCCCAGGTGCTATTGCTCGGATGAGTTCCCGTGCTACAGCAGGAATGCCCCGTGCCGTCGACACCGCGGTCAAATCCGTGAGCAAGGGCGAATAGCGCGCAACCATATTGTGATCCACGTGATGCCACACCGGAAGGACGACCTTGCCAGACTCCTGCATCTGCCGGGAAAAGAGAGCTCCGAGCTCGGCTTCCGGCCAATTTTTTCGAAAGAAATCGGGACTCAAAATCACGATTCCCCATCGCGATTCGCTCAGTCCTCGGTCAATCTGTTTCCGTAACGCATCGCCAACTTTCAACGCAAATTCGTCATACCAGACGTGATATCCCTGCTGGATTAGCGCCTCATATAGGGGTTTGGCTACCGTTTCTTTGTCTTCGGAAGCGTGGCTAATAAAAAAGTCATAAGGGTGGGTCTTGTTTTCGCTCTTCCTGGATTCACCGAAGGAGGTATGATCATTCATGTCGGATGGTTCTCCTTCCTTTCTTACCTGAACATTTTAACATTACCGAGTTGGATTCTCTTCGCATCCCGCCGGCACAGGGCCGTCGATCTGGACCGCCAACCGATACTCCCGTTGGAGATCTTGGGGTTTCACATGCTCCGCCTCGGAAGACGGAACGGCGGAATTGGCGATAGCATAGGGGTTGGGCAACGCTTCTTGCATGGCCTGCACAAATTGCGCAGGCACATCCTCCAAAGCCTGACGGCAATAATACCCTTCCGGATCCGACCCCACCAGTAATTGTTGCCACGAAACGGGATGATACCGCGCCATGACCCCGAGCCAAAACACAATCATAAACAAGACGGCGATCCGCGGAACCTCAAACACCGGCGTCTGTGTCACGTGCCGCACCGTGCCAGGAAGAATATCCGTCTGAGCCGGGTCATAGGACCAGAGCAGGTGGTCAAGCTGGTACGGACCCCGCAGAAATTTCTGACTGTCCACAATCCCCACGCTTCGTAGACACTCAAGAATATGAAACTGGGGCCAGGGGTTGGACGTTTGCCGGCTGACCCAATATCCATCCCACCGCGTGGCGTGGTAGAGCGCCACAAAATCCCCTCTGGCTTGCCACGTTAAAATCTCAGGCCAGCTCGCCGGGGTTCCCTCCGACAACTTTGTGACCAACCCATGCCCCTTCTGACGTTTGAGATAGGGGGACCCAAACAATGCCACGGTCAAGGCTTGCGTGAGCATAAGCGCACTGTAGAACATCAGGGTAGGACGCGTCAGTTCCGACACGGTGAGCCCCGCCTGATAATATTCTTTCGATTGGCGAATGGCGGCGGTTACAAAACGCACGTCCTCCTCAAAAGACGCCTGCCTCTCGTTAGATTCCTCTGGACAGATCTGCTCCAAAGACAACACGCGTCGACCAGTGCGGAATCTCTCCCAGGAAACAAAAGGAGCTTGCCGCAACTTGGTGATGCCTAGCCGGGCATGCCAATCTGATTCCCAGATCAAGAAATGCGACCAGGGATCCCCTAAGGCGGCAATACGCTCGAGCATAACGTGGGACATGTATTGGGCGTCAAAAACACGGTATTGCCAGTCCCGGATCTGCTGGTCTGATTGTAAGCGATTCAACCCCCGATTGACTGGAGTGACGGGGCAAGTAATGTCTGTCACTGAGCACTCTCCTCCGCTGCGAATAATAACCTTGGCAACTCCGCCACAATTCGCAACGTCTCCAGGCTGACTCGCACTACCCGTTTCACCAAATCCAGAATATATCGCGGGTCATCCGACCAGGCATTGGGGTCATTGAGAATCCCGCTGTCTTTGTCGGTTTTGACCTGATAGCGTTCCATCACCCACTCCAGCGCCGATTTGCCGTTTACTACATAGTCGTAAGCTTCGAGAGGGATGCCCTCCAGGGTGATGTTCGCATTGTAGTGGATCACGGTTTTGTCCACCGAGCCGTCTGCGGCCTTGCCCCACCGCATTTTTTGGACACGGTAGTCTGCGACTGAGACCTTCTCTCCCCTTGGGGGCTGCTCGGTTAACTCCCACGGTTCGACCGTCTCATAATCCAGATGCCAATGAGCCAGTTCCCGTCCGGCGTGAGAGAAAGCCCAGAA
>JAKAAL010000848.1 GCA_021802375.1 Bacillota bacterium
CAAGCGACAGAGACTGACTTTTTCTAAGCCGACGGATTAGCCCCCCAAACGTTTCCGAACGCTGCGCATAGTTGTCCTTCATGTTCCCTATCCTATCGGTAAAATTGCCAATAGGCAATTGTGAGCAAAAAAATGTTCTGTAATTTGCATGATGGCAAAAATATAGCTATGATTTTGCCAAATAGGCAAAGGTGATGGGTAATGGCTATATTACGAGTGAACGTACCGGCATTTCGTCAATTCATGGAAAGACGCGGATGGTCTGAGCGCGAATTGTCCGAGCACATGGGATTGGCGTATTCCTATGTCAACCGTGTGTTGTCGGGGAAACGTCAGCCAGGCTCGAAATTCGTAGCAGGAAGCTTGCTGATTGGTCTCACCATGGACGAAGCCTTTATCATCGACGTCAGTCATGGGGCGGGACCGGCGCCCGGCTCCGGGTGATCGGGACGCGGCGTGCTAGCCCCCGAACATGGTATGATAGTCCTAAGCAAGGCGTGGGGGTGGCGTAGTGAAACGACAAGTGGTGGGCATCAGTCATGTGGCCACGCCGCTCGCCCTGCGCGAGCAAGCAAGCTTTTCCCCGGGACAGATTGATGACGCGTATCGGGCTCTTATCGCCGGTGGGGGTGGCCATCGACATGGTGATTTTATCCACCTGCAATCGCACGGAACTTTATGTTTCCGGGGCCTGGACGCTGGCTGACATTCTGACCTTTTGGGAAAACTGGACTGGCATCGAGCGAGGTCTGATTTCCGACGGCTTATATTGGTATCAGGATGATGAGGCGGTCAGGCACCTGTTTCGAGTGGCCGCTGGTCTTGACTCGATGATTGTGGGCGAACCTGAAATTCTAGGCCAAGTGAAAGGCGCGTATCAACGAGCGCAGCAGGCAGAGGTCGCTGGATCGTTACATCGAATGTTTCAGATGGCCTTAAAGGTCGGCAAACGGGCCCGGACAGAAACCTTAGTGGCTCAAAATGCCGTGTCCATGGGCCATGTGGTGGTGGAGTTGGCCCAGCGAGTCTTTGGTGCTTTACGCGGTCGCCGTGCCCTGGTTGTGGGCGCAGGAGCCATGGCTGAGTTGGTGTCTCGCCATTTTCGAGCATCGGGCGTTGAAGACTTGGTGATTGTCAACCGCACCCACGCTCACGGCCAGGCCCTGGCGGCGCGTGTGGGGGCCAGCGCTCCGCTCTGGTCTGATTTAAGGAGCGAGATGGCACGAGCCGATATCGTGGCGGTGGCCACTAAAAGCGCCGATCTGGTGATTAATGAGATGCTGGCGAAGCGGGCATTTCACGATGATGCCAACCGCATTCGCTTTTTGTTCGATCTTTCGGTGCCAAGAAACATTGCGCCCGCGGTGGCTCACGTCGGTCGTCAAACCTTTGTTTATGATGTGGACGATGTCCAAGCCGTGGTTGCAAAGAACCAGGCGGAAAGAATGCGTGAAGCGGATGCGGTAGGGCATATCATCGAGGAAGAATTAAAGGTCTTTAAGGAGTCGATGGGGGCGACCCATGTGGGGGCAGTGATTCGGAGCCTTCAAGAGCGGGCGGAAGCAGTGCGCCGCGCCGAGCTTACCAGAATGATGGCCAAGCTGCATCACCTCAGTGATGAGGACCGGGCGCTAATTGACCAGGCCACGCGCTTGATGGTTAATAAGATCTTGAACGATCCCGTAGCCAGCCTGCGCCGTTGGGCGGGCGCGGGGGACCAACAGAGTCTGGCCACGGCCCTAGAACTATTCGATTTAGAGCGTGAAGCCGAGAAACCTACGCTGCGCAACGCCCAAAGTTTGAATTCCCCAAGCTAGACGTGATGAGAGCGCTGGTAACCGCCCTTTACATCACGGGAGCTCTTCTGTCGGTGCTTGGGTTCTATCGTCCCCGCGTACTCAAATGGGCGATGGTCTGCACGAGCGCAGGCTTGTTTTGGCAGTCGGCCTATTTGGTTCAGGTAGCTCGGAGCACAGGCCAAATTCCAGTGACCACCCTGGGGTCATGGGGTTCCGTTTTCGTGTGGGTGATCGTGGTTTTGGCGTTGACCGCGCTCTGGGTTTCTCAGGGCAGGTATCGTGCCATGGCCGGTTTCTTATTACCTATCGGGGCGACGTTTTGGTTAGTGGACTTGAGCATGGCCAGCACGGGCCACCGTCTTCATCTGTCAGGTTGGCTTCCGCTCCATATCGGACTGGCTACGATGGCCGTGGTAGGCTTACTGCTCTCGGCAGTAATGGGCCTCATGTATACGGAAAAAGAGCGCGAACTACGCCAGAAGTCCGTTGAGGTCTTCTATTATCGGTTGCCAGCCTTGCAAGAAATGGACCGGTGGAGTGCAAGGTTTGCCGCATTCGGTCTGGGCTTTTGGTTACTCGCCCTGTTAGCGGGGCATCTGGCCGAAACAACCGTCGCTCGACCACCCTTTAGCCCCGTCGTGCAAGTCTGGTCCCTATTTACCGCGGCCATGTACGTGCTTTACTTTGCGTTGCGAGTGCTGCGCGGATGGCGTGGCCGACCGGCAGCGGTCATGGTGATGGTCTTGTTTTTACTGGTGCTAATGAACCTGTTGGCGCTAACCTTGTCATGACCGTTGTTTGGAGTCTATAGTGGTTAAATGAGGACGGGTCCGTTTTAAGCACCCAACAGGACGTCCATAGGAGACGATGTCGGATTGCGCTTTCGAATTGGAACGCGGGCGAGTGAACTGGCCATGGCGCAAGCTCGAGAAGTTCAGGAAGCCATGGTCGCTCGGGGATGGCAGACGGAACTCGTGCCAATGCCAACGCGAGGGGACTTGATTCTCGATCGAGCACTGGATCAAGTGGGTGGAAAAGGCATCTTTACCACCGAACTGGAACAGGCCCTTTTAGCGGGGGAGCTGGACTGTGCGGTGCACTCGTTGAAGGACTTGCCCACCGAGGGCGGGCATGAGGGTTCGGCCTTGACCATTGCCGCCTATACGTCGCGGGCGGATGCGCGCGATGTGTTGATTGCTGGCGCATCCATATCAAGCCTTGAGCAAGTTCCAAGGGCAGGTAAGATTGGCACGTCAAGCAT
>JAKAAL010000849.1 GCA_021802375.1 Bacillota bacterium
CTGCGAACTAATCCCGCGTTAGGAAATCCCCTAATGACAAACGGAAGCCACCATGAATAAAAGGTTCTCGCAGAGGGTTGCCATGATCCGTCGACATTAGTAAGCATTGGCCCAATCAGGCCGACATTGGAATGGCGTTCCATGTATTCGACGAGAAGGTGAAAATCTTCCCACTTTCCATCTGCAATGTCCGGGTTTAGCACACAGATAAAATCCGTTTGGATAGCTGTTAATGCGCAATTCACGCCTCCAGCAAATCCAAGATTTTTGTCCGGACAAATAACCTTAGCATACTCGATTGGATCTAACGTCTTAGAGTTGTCGGTGATAACAATTCTACCATAGGTGTGAATTTCGTCCACCAGACGTTTCACTTCGTCATCAGTATGATAGTTGACTATGATGAAGGACACACGGTTATAGACACTGTCCATTGCCTCTTCAATTTTGGTGACCATGTTGCTCCTCTCCTACAATTTCCCCCTGGAACTGACAATAACCTATTGATGATGACTATATTCGCCATAATCCATGAAATTCCTGCAATACCATTCAGTAACAACAATATTAGGAATAAATTTCTCTCGGCAAGCAGCAGTCTCCAGCGAAAGATGACACGGAAGATGGCACCATTTCGGTATCTTGGATCTTCTTTGTCATTCCTTCCCCTTCCCATTCCCCCCTCCCCCCAACCCGCTTTTGGGGGGGACGCTCAATATCTCCATCTTGATTAATAATCTCAAATCCGCCAGTGCACGCCGGATGCGCAACCGGTTTGCCGATCATCTTGCAAAGTTCTAATGGAAACCGTACTTTTGGCACCGTGCGTATTATGTCGGGAATGTTGGCAGCGCCTCGCTAGAGACGGTGAAACGCTACGTCGAAGCCCAAGGCACGCAAGACAAACCGCGCCGGGCATGGCGTTCAAGGTCACAATCCCCACGCCATTAGTGAAGTGGACCCACACCCAGTCGTTGCCACTATTGTTAGTGCCACCGGTCCATGTGCCGCCCACGACCGGAATGATCACCTTCGCGGAACCACTTTAGTTCGCCACCGTGTTCCCGTTCTGTCGACAACCGTCGTTGTGATCGATAGATTCTTCAATATCACCTCGGCACGTTCCTTTTTTGCTACGGGCGGTTATAATAGAAATAGATTATCCAGAATGGGGGGTCGATCACATGCGGACTATCAAGAAGTCGCCAGTCGAGGTGAAAGTTCTCACAGGTAAAGCCGCCGAAGCCGTGCGGGAGCAACGGTTTCAGGTTGCACGTGCACGCCTCGCGACCCGCATTCAAGAAGCCAATCTTTCGGAAGAGGAAATCATGGCTGAGATTCGGGCTTTCCGCGCAGGCAAGTGAAAGTTGTCGTGGATACGAATGTTCTCCTGTCCTCGTTGCTTAGTGCCCCCACCGGCACGCTAAACCATCTACTGGACCAGATTCGCACATCGTATACCCTCGTTCTGTCGCTGGCTATGGCCGTGGAGCTAGGAGCCGTTATTGTGCGCCCGAAATTCACACATCTCGGTACCGAAAAGGACCGCGTGACGATGGCTCAGTCGTTGCTAAGCGCGCCTCATATTATGGCTATCGTTCCCACTTTCACGATGGTTCATCCTGATTTGCCTGACGTGGACGATAATCGTCTTTTAGAAGTCGCCGTGGCCGCCGATGCCGACATCATCGTCACAGGTGACAAGCAATTATTGGCGCTCAACACGATTAGCCGTCCCCACACGATAGAGCCGGACCCGCCCGAATCGCTGCTAGCGACGAAAACATTTATTTTAAGTCCCTACGATGCCCTCGATTACTTGCAATCCCCGCCTTAAACTCCAAGTTATCGAATGGACCCGGACCACGGCCACCCTTTTCCGTGCCCACCCAGACCGACGTACGCGTCCCACATATGGTTGAACGTCAGCGTGATTCCGGGAAGACGTCCTCACGCCCTCCTGCAACAAGCCCGTGCAAAAAATACCCCAAACGCTTTGCATTGCTCTCCACCTCACCAACCGAGATAGACACATACCAACAGCCATCCGTACTGCCCGTCGCGTCGCCCGTTGGCCAAACTCAGTCACCTCGAACGACGATGTATCAAGGCGTCGCGACCCGCGTACCCCAGTGACGTAATGCCCGTTCCCTTAGCTGTCCTCCGGACCCCGCATGGGTCGCCAGACTTCTTTGGGTAACCTATTCAACCGAGCATGAACCTGTCCAAGCATGTCTTCGGCAAACTGCATAGAGTCCTTGATCTCATTTACTAATGACTGCATTTGCACCTGCCGTGCATAATTCAATAGGTTCTCATCGGAGAACATGGCGTCCAGACGACCCATTAGCACAGTCAAATCTTGCCGTGCACGTTCATCCGAACGCCGGTCTAGCAGATGCATTAATCCGATAAGGTCGGCGCACACACGAACAAATGAACCGATTTCGTCAATGGTATAGTCCGATAATCGCAAGTCCAACTCTTCATACAACATCGCCGGATCCGTCTCCAAAATGCCTGACCCAACCATCTCACGAAGATGATCCAATGGATAGTGCGCACGAGCACGCCATAGCGTGTAGCCAACGTACCCGACCGCTGCTCCTCTGAGAGTCACCATTTGGTGATGTATTTCCATTCCATCCTCGGGGACCGGACTATCATGTAAGGAAAGCCACCCCAAAGTCCCGCCGTTATCGGAGCGTCAAATTGAAACCCTTTTTGCCACGCTCTTTCAACACTGGTGGGATCCCCAGAGCCTACGGTCGGCGCCTCCGACGACGCTGAACACGACCGCTGTCCAACATGAATTACTAGGGAACTGGCTCGTTAAAGAAGGATATATTACGCCTGAGTCCGCACGCCGACTGAACCCTCATACCCGCGTCGGTGAGGTATCTCCAAAAGACTTACACGTGTTAGCGGTAGCCCTAGAATCGGGCTCACAGTTCATTGTCACCAGCAATGGCAAGGATTATCCCGATCATTGTGGTGTCGCTATCGTGCCGCCGTCCCAGTTTCTTACGCATCTCGCATCCGATTAATGCTAGAG
>JAKAAL010000850.1 GCA_021802375.1 Bacillota bacterium
ATAAGGCGGTAGCTGCCACAATTCAATCGGTATCCCACCACTAGAATCGAGAAGAGGAGGACGGTGCGCCATGGACGAGCTCAGTGATGAGACGCTTTGCGATCGAATTGGATCGGGGGACCGACGTGCCGTTGCGATCTTGTATCAACGCCACGTGGGGAATATTCTTAGATATTTGCGACTCCTCGGCTGTCCTCACGACTGGGTGGAGGACGCAAGTCACGATGTGTTCCTTAAAGTATGGACAGCTTTGGAACGCGGACAACGCCCGGATCGGTTTCGAGTGTGGCTAACGCGCATTGCTCATAATGCATTTGTCGATTATGTCCGCGGCCCGCAGCGTGCCCGCGAAATTTTAGTCGACCCACCTGACATTCCCGATAGGGCGGATGACTGGGATACCCCGTTAGTGGTGGGGGACGCGTTGGCAAAACTGGATGGCTCGCTAAGAGAGATCCTGGTGCTGCACTTTTATGAGGGGTTTACCTTGCAAGAAATCGCAGAGCTCTTGGAGACGCCCCTCGGCACGGTGAAGTCACGATTGGCACGGGCCTATCGACACATCGCGGTGAGCATTCGCGACCACCCTACAGGAACCAGATTACGGCCAGCATCTCGACGGGCCGAACCTCTATGGAAAGAAGGAAGAGAGGGCGTATGAACAAAGGCAAATGGGTTCGTGAGATGTCCGAGATCGATCCCAGCTTGGCTGGCGATCTGGACATGCTATGGGATCAACTACAGGAAGAGCCTGACCCTAACCTAGAAGCAGCCTCGCGGCGCATTTGGGCCCGTCTCGCGAGAGATCGATCCCCCGTTTGGACCTACGTGCGTGCCTGGCGTATCAGCTGGAGCCTGTTTACGGTGCGTAGGGTAGGCATTTTAATGATGGGGCCCCTCATAGCGGTGCTCGCCACCTGGCTGATTCCCCTTCACCATTACGCAGCCTTCGCCTGGTGGGGATTAGTCGCTCCCTGGGCCGGTCTCTTGGCTGCACCGGTCTTGATCCATCGCACCGAATCCGCTGCGTGGGCAGAATGGGAGAGCGCTGCTCCACTCGATCCGGGGCTTCGAATGGCGGCCGACTGGGGCGTTATCATGATAATGTCGGCCGTCTTTGCGGGCTTAGGCTCAGGACTCGTGGCGGAGCCCGATGGTCGCCTGCATGTCTTTCTAATGTGGCTCGGCCCTTTTGGGTTCACGTCTATTGCAACGGTCTTGCTGACCCGAAAACTAGGACCCCTGTGGTCGATAGTTCTGGCGTCAGCCTTTTGGGGAAGCCAAACATTGGTGGGGGCGGTCGCGGTGCTCCATCGAGGGGTAGTGGGGATGCTGTGGTTTGCGAATATACAAGCCCCCTTATGGCCGAATCTAACCGCCCTGGCCGGTGGGCTGATCCTGGCAATGTATCTGGGACGGAAAGGACTCAGGACATGGAACTCCAATTAACCCGGGTGCGTCGCGAACCATACCTGCACGATGCCACGATCTATATCCCCGAGGGAATTACCACCGTTGACGGGCCCGACGTCACGGCCCGGGCTACGTTGGTGCGTATCTTGGCCCTCATTCAACGCGCGGATTCAGGCGAGATCCGTTTTAATGGGAAACGCGTGGGGTTATCGGGGTACCGTCGTCTGTGTGGATTCCTACCCGATCTGCATGGAAAGTGGTTCCCCGATGGGGCACGGGTGAAAGATGCCCTGAAATATTTCGCGGCGTTGTGGATGGTCCCACAACCGGATCGGGTCTGTGCACGGGAATTGGACCGCTGGGGTCTCGGGCCTGTGGGCCGCGAGCGCATATCGCGCTTATCATTTGGGCAGCAAAAGCGTTTTGCTTTGGCGGTGAGCCTTGTGATGGACCCAGTCATCTGGATTGCCGAAGCTCCATTTAGCGGGCTCGATCAGCCGGGACGGGTGATCCTACAAGATCTCTTGTGGCAACGTAGCACCTATGGGGACCTCACCGTGCTATCGGACCATTTTGAAGGCGACCACCCATGGCCCGTAACCACTAAACTCTTCGCTATCGAGGGTGCGGTGGGGGAGGCACTATAAAATCCGAGATGAGAGGGCCCCATCGACATTGATGATGACCCTTAGAGATAACTCGACCTCCATCACCTAAAACATGTCAAAAACTCACCAAATATCATGAAATGAGCCCGATTAACAGTACGGTATCGCTACAATGGCTAAAGGGGCGGCACACTTTCAATAATCGAAGTCGCGACCGTGCCTACCAGGATAGCTGATATAGCGCTTCTTTTCCAGCGATAGCAGAACTGTCCAATGACGGCGCGGGATGGACGCATTACAATGGGTTGAGATTGATAAATCATGGATTCCGCGTGGCATGGAACCACCCAAGACATGGAAAATGTGCCCATCCTAGAGAGCGATTCGACCGATCCATGGAGCGAAGGGATCCGTCGAATGTTCCCATTTACCCCTGCCACCGCGTGGATTACTATGAAACGGACCTAAGAACTGGGGAGAACCTTATGATTACCTATTCGGATTCCGTAACCATGATAGCTGCTAGCCAGATCGGCGCCGGATTCTTTGGCGGCTGGCCGAACCCGCCAACGGCTGAAACGCATCTCAGGATTCTTCGTCAAAGTCAACATGTGGTGGTCGCGCGTAGTGGAGTGGACGGCCCTGTCGTCGGCTTTATTACCGCCATTAGCGATGGCGTGCTCTCGGCCTACATCCCGCTGCTGGAAGTTCTCCCGGAATACCGGAATCAAGGCATTGGTCGGGAATTGACCCGTCGGATGCTCGACATGCTGTCCACGTTTTACATGGTCGATCTGGTCTGCGATGCGGATTTGGAGCCGTTTTATGGGGGAATGGGGATGATCCCGCTACGGGCCATGTCGCGACGGCATTATGCCTATCAGGCTGGACGTCCGGCTCGAAACGCCCCCGAGACTGATGTGTAGAACCGGTAAAGGCTCGTGGTTCTCGAGAAATTTGGCTTGCGATGATTGGGGTCCGACCTGAAGAATATTGGGGAAGGGAAGGATGCCGATGGCCGAATGGCGCGCTC
>JAKAAL010000851.1 GCA_021802375.1 Bacillota bacterium
GTCTGACAACGTAGTTTATTTTAGCTTAAGTAATTCGCCTTTCAGAGACAAATTTCCTCTCTGGCTCAATCTCTAACCTCAAAGATGATATCATCGATCGCATAATACTATTGTAAAAGAGGGACAACATGGAATTTGCCACATGGCTTGACGCGGCACCCGGCCGTTACGGGGTTTTTGCATTAAATTTGGCCAACGGAAAATCCGTGAGCTACCACGAAAAAGATATTTTCCCCTCCGCCAGCACAATCAAAGTGCCTATTATGATCGAGGTATTTCGCCGAGTGGAAGAGGACCATTTATCACTAGATAGCTTGCTCACTCTTCGTGCCGAAGATCAGGTCGGCGGTTCTGGGATTCTCTTTGATTTGACCCCCAACTCGGCATATTCGCTCCGCGATTTAACCACCTTAATGATTACCGTATCCGACAACACGGCAACCAATCTATTAATAGACTATCTCGGGGTCGATGCGGTCAACGCCACCATGCGGCGGCTGGGTGCCAATGATACCGTGTTAGAACGCCGTTTACAGCGTGTGCCGGTAGAGCGTCCCTCAGTAAATCGTACCACCCCTTATGATCTAACTCTCCTGATGGAACAGTTAGCCAAGGGTGAATGCGTCTCCTTGTCCGTGAGCGAACGCATGGTAAGCTTACTAAAACAATGCCAAGGCCCCGTAAGCATTACTGCCCTCGAAGCACGCTCATTGTTTTGTGGCCAACCCCCGACTGTCACTGTAGCCCACAAAACCGGGTCGCTTTCCAACGCCAATCACGATGTCGGCATCGTGTATTCCCATGACGGGTTAGCCTACGTGGCCGCTCTCATGAGCGAAGGTGCCCCGCATGACACTTTGGCTCCGGTACTGCGACGAATCGGTCGGGCCCTTCCCCAACTCCTTCGCTAAGGAGTTGGGGAATCCACCCGTCGGACTAGCCAGCGCACAATGTCATTGCGAGTGACTACTCCCAATAAGCGACCATGCTCAATGACAAACACTCGGCGAATACTTTGCCGCAACATCAAATCGGCAATTTCGCCGACGGGAGTTGCGGGTGCTACCGTCACCGGCGATCGACTCATCATTTTCTCGACGGATTGTTTAAGGAGGTGGTCACGGTCCTCCCGCCACACATTTTCGTCAATCACCACATGCGTAGGACCTAATAGGGTGTGATATACTTTCTGCGCTTTCTGCTGAACAGCCCGCAACACATCACCTCCGGTGATGACACCCACCAAATGATCCTTGGAATCAACAACCGGCAGCCCGCTAATGGTATGCTCTTTCAATAAGGCCACTGCCTGACCTATCGTCGCTGTGGAAGAAATTTTTATTACGTCATGAGTCATGATTTCCCTAGCTATCACATTGAGCCCTCCCCTATCCCTACTTCCCATCTCGATTGTACCGCAGTTCTGATACAATAGCTTCGGTAGTTTCCCAAGTGCAGAAGGAGCACGGATAGATGCAGATCTAGAGCCAACTCGTCACTCCCACCCTTACCCGCGCTTTTTCTGTCTTACTGGAGTTTCGCACCCCCACAATACACCGTTTTTAGGCGCGCATTATCCGCAAGCCCTTGAAATCCGCCGGTTGTTCCGGTTTCCACTTTGACCATTTAGGCGGACTGATTGAATACTTATAATTGATCACCCAGGAAGGATTCTGCAAACAGGGCTTTGAGGGTGGCATATTCTGGCACCCGTTGACATTGCGCGAGGTCCACAGGCGTCGCGCCAAGTTCTTGTCGCCCCACTCGGCGACAAGGTCTTCACACAGCACGCTTACGATTGGTAGGCATCGACTCTCTCCGGAAATACGCCACCAAGGTGTAGAGGATACCGCACACCGTGACAGAACAGACGCAACTTGTGGCATCGAAATCTCGCGCTAGGCACTGACCCAGTCCCAAGTGCTGCCTGTTCTCTTTAAAAAATCACTGCAATCGTCCAACGCGTCGCGTAGGTTTCCATCATGGTCAAAAAGGTCAGCGACGTGTCCGTGGACAAAAACGCGCACCATTGTTTCCGATACGGGAATCGGCACAGGTACAGTTTGATGTCGCCGACGCCTGCAAAATAGCGGGTGTTGAGTGTTCGGCCACACTGCGTGGCCTTCTTTTTTCACCGTCGCGTACAGGGCCTTCACGTCGAACTTTTTCCCCTGGTAGAGATATTGACGCTTGTCCTTGCGGACCCCACACACGACGTGCAACGCTTGGCTTTTGATCTGCCGTATCGCCTGGATAGAGCCTTTATTGCTAAACCCACTATCCGTCAGCACGCATTGCGCCCGCAATCCGTGTTGGATGACGCGCTAGATGATCGTGATCGATTGCGGGATTTAATCCACGGGGCACTCCTGTCGTCGTCTGTTACCAGGCGGCCCCGGCACCGCGGTTTTCTTGTACTGCTGCTTGCGCGGCTTGCCGCGCCACCGCTTTTCCGAATGAATGCGAAAATCCAGCGGGAGGCAGCGGATTCCATCACAAAAGCCCGGACCAGGTCTTTGACCCCTCACATCGTTTTTCTCACGACCTGGTCGACGATGTACACACGTTTTCGATGCGCCGACCGACGCGCGCGCCGGCCGAAACATTAATGTTGAACGCCGTCGTGTCCGCCACGTCCGTGGCGGGATGGGTGAGCGTTTGGAATCGCTTGGTGCCTCCATCCACAATCGCTCTCCACAGCATCATCGGATGGTTTTTTCGGCGATAAATGGCATCTTTTTTCATCGGCGTGACCTACTGACATTGACGGGGATAAAAACCATTGACGCTGTGGTGCAACATCCAAGGCAACATGATCATGACCGCAAAAATTTCGGTTACCGGGTAGCCTTCTGCTTTGGCGTAATTCACCGTGCGGAGGATCCTATTGAATTTGAGGAAGCGCCTGACTTCGAATATAATAACTTGACTTTCGCACCTCGAAATCACAACAAATCTAATGGGGGAAAAGGACGCAAAACCCGCATGAATACTGGGTTTTTGGTATAATTAAGGTGCATGCCAAATCAACCAAAAACGGAGTGTTATC
>JAKAAL010000852.1 GCA_021802375.1 Bacillota bacterium
CCGATTTATTTTAGGGTGTCTAGCGGGCATAGGAAAACCCCGCAAGCCTTATGCTGTACGGGGTTTGTATGGTGGGCACGGGTAGGATCGAACTACCGACCTCTTGAATGTGAATCAAGCGCTCTACCACTGAGCTACGCGCCCATACAAATATTCTACGTTGGTCCCTTCTATGGATACCCATGGTGGGCCCAGAAGGATTCGAACCTCCGACCAACCGGTTATGAGCCGGCAGCTCTACCGCTGAGCTATGGGCCCCAATAAAAATGGCTCCTCGAGCAGGACTCGAACCTGCAACCACCCGGTTAACAGCCGGGTGCTCTACCAATTGAGCTATCGAGGAGTGCCGACGTGGTCTATCTTAACAAAGGCTCTGGCATCGGTCAAGGTGCTAACGAAAAATAAATCGGTGCCGAACAGTAGGGAATTTCGCCACTCTTGTCGTATTTTACCCAGGACTAGGATGAATGGAGGTTTCAGAGTGGCAGGCAAGATTAAAGTCATTGCCGGTGAAATGTTCTCCGGAAAATCGCGAGAATTGTCCCGATTGATAGAGCGTGCTCTAATTGCGGATTTAGAGGTGGCGGTAGTCTATCCCCACTTCGCCGTGCGCAGTTCACCCCGCGACATCGCTCGCCGAATGTCCGAATTGATAGGACGCTGGACTCTTCATCCGATTATGGACGGGCGTTCCGATCTCATACATCGCTCCATTCCCGGCACTGTAGACGTCATTGCCATCGATGAAGCCCAGTTTTTTGACGACGACCTGCCCGCCTGGGCCAGGCGCTGGCGTCACCAGGGCAAAACCGTGGTGCTGGCTGGACTGGATATGGACTACGAAGAACATCCTTTTGGTTGTATGGGACAGTTGCTTTGCCTAGCGGATGAGGTCATGAAAATTCATGCGGTCTGCACTATTTGCAAACAACAAGACGCGTTTATTTCCCACCGCCTCACCCCCGAGACCGATCAGGTCGTCGTTGGGGATAAGAACTACACTGCACTATGCATCGATTGCTATGATCGTATTCAAATGTCCACCACGAACCCCATCGAGGCCCAACTTGAAGAAGCGTAAACTGGACATCCGAAGCACCTCCGGCACAGATCGCCACCGCGTCGATTGCTTGACGGGTGGCAGTGCCTCTCGCTAAAATAACACGTCAAGGTGGCTCGGGTTGATCGGTTCAAGAAGGGATGCCAGCCAGTATGAAAGAAGTGTACACCGACGGAGCCTGCCGTAATAATCAGGCACCTGGCGGCCAACTGGGAGGGTGGGCTTGTGTATTTGTGGACGGTCCCTCGTATTCCGGGGCAGATCCCTCCACCACCAACAATCGGATGGAAATGACCGCCGTTATCGAAGCTTTAAAACATACCGCCACCGGTACAGACGTCACCGTCTACAGCGACTCAGCCTACGTTATCAATGCCTTCGTCCAAAATTGGTTTCGCGGCTGGGAAAAACGCGGATGGAAAAATGCAAAAGGCCAACCGGTCGAAAACCAAGACCTCTGGCGGCAGTTACAATCTTTGGTTCAAGACCGTCATGTTCACTGGGTCAAAGTCAAAGGGCATTCCGGCAATGTGATGAACGAACGGGCCGATCAGTTGGCGGTAGCTGCGATGAGCACTTTGGCCGATTCCCGGTAAGCTGGCAGACGCGCCAACACTTGTCATTGATTGTTCGGACCAAAGCGGTCATAATAAGATTCTCGGGCGCGGAGTTAGCACGACGATCGCGCGTGCCAAGCCGCAAGGCGGCGCGTGAGGAAAGTCCGAGCTGCGTAGAGCAGGGTGCTGGATAACGTCCAGTGAGGGTGACCTTAAGGAAAGTGCCACAGAAAACAAACCGCCGTTTTTCGAAACGGTAAGGCTGAAACAGTGCGGTAAGAGCGCACTAGGGACCAGGTGACTGGCTCTCTTGGTAAACCCCACCCGCAGCAAGACCTAATAGGGGAAGGATGAGGTTGCTCGCTGACTTCCCGGGTTGGTCGCTGGAGGCGTCAGGCAACTGACGTCCTAGATAGATGATCGTCCTCGACAGAACTCGGCTTATCGCTGACTCCGCCTCGATATTTTTTATAGCACCAAAACGCCCAGGGATGTCCCCGGGCATTTTTTGTCTGGCGATATCGGTGCGCCTATTCTTCCGTATAAAAAGAGTAGGCCTGGATCCCACGCGGCGGCGGCAATGCCTACGTCGAGTATGTGCCTTTTTCATCACCTCAGGCAATTAAAAATGCTGCCAGCACTGGGGTTTGGCGTCGACCCGAAACAGCGCTCGGAGTCCGGGCAATGGTTCGATTGAGGACACATGCACAAGCCCCAAGCGAATGGCACTATCGATATCGATGGCGCCCATCCACAGCGAAGAAAACGTGGCCACATCCGTTCTTAATTCTACATCGATGGGTTGCTCTGAGCCCACCCGGAACTGCCCATTTTCTACCACCACCACCGTGGTGGATTGATGTTCAGGCAGAAAATCATCGCTAATCACCAATTTCACGGCAAGATCGGGACCGGCGATGGCCCAAGACCCCATTGCGGCAAAGAGCGCGGGGAGATCTACCACCCGATATAAGATCCCGGTCGCCGACGTATGACTTTCCACGAATTGAGACTGAAAGGCTTCGTAGGTACCTGCATCGACATCGGTTAAAATCATTGCCAGGGCCGGATCTTGAGTCTCCAAGACGATTTTCTCAAACTGATCGACCTGATGATGAAGGAAACTAGCCAACGCATATAACGCCTCGGGCGTGTTATAGACCCACTCTCGAACCACCAAGTTGTTCTTCATAACGTAGTGGCGTTCGAAATCAACGACTAGGTAGCCCTCCACGCGCCCCTGGCGTTCATAAACCACCGGAGCCAACTCTGATCGGAATGCCTCTTCCATCGACGGATTTAGGCGCGAAATCATGCCGTGGGTTTTTCGTAGCGATGTCTGGTAACAAGCTAAAAGAGCTTCACGCTCGCTTTCCGATCCACGATAGCGGCGAAGCACCCCGGGTACCCGCCGATCGGGAAAGTGGGC
>JAKAAL010000853.1 GCA_021802375.1 Bacillota bacterium
TCTCCCCTGCGCCAACCGCCGCTATGAAGGTGCTGGTTAAAGCTCTCCAGATGATTCAGCCAACCTAAAATCCCCGCCAAGCAATATTCGGCGACGGACTGGGCAATACGCGATGCTCCGGACAATACGACGATGCCGCGGGAAAAGATGTTCTGCGGCACTAAGTGCTTCACGGTACCTGCGGCATGGGCCACCACCTTGAGTTGCAAAAGGCGGTCCAAATCCTCGGTCGATAACGGAGGCGAACCCCAACTGGTCAGAACAATATCTGCGTCGCCAATAAAGTCTGCGATTTCCGACGGATGAAGATCGCGGCCCCATGGATTCCAGCGCACGTCGCAGTGGGCTTGCACGATCTGACGAAACTCCGGCGAATCAAGCATTTGCATTCGGGGCTCGGATAACGTCACCGCAACCCGGACCGGACTCACGAACCATCCCCCCTATGCGCTCCCAACACGGTCGAGCGTTGTCATTAGATTTGCCCAGATTGCGCATACTAGAACGAGCGGAGTCATCTGGAGAGCTTTAACCAGCACCTTCATAGCGGCGGTTGGCGCAGGGGAGATCTTCGGCGCCATGAATTGTTTGGTCATCGGGTGGGCGTCGTGTCGGCAAGCTTGACGGGGCGCCGCCTCATTCGCTTGCTGGCACCGTTTGGCTGTGAAGTCCGGGTTTACGACCCCTATCTCTCGCAAGAGGAGGCTGACAGCTTGGGTGTACAGCGCGGCTCGCTAGAAGAGGTGATGACCTCTGCCATCGTGTCGGTGCATACCCCAGCCCTTGCTGCTACACACCATTTGGTGGATCGCCATCATCTCGCCCAAATCCCCGATGGGGCTATCTTTGTGAACTCGTCGCGGGGATCGGTGGTCGATGAAGCTGCTTTGCAGGATGAGCTCGTCAGCGGGAGGTTCTCCGCCGTACTTGATGTTTTTGACCACGAACCTCTAACTAGCGACCATCCACTGCGACGCCTGCCTAATGTGATGCTTACCCCGCACGTAGCCGGAGATACCTGGGAAGGCCGGCGGGCGCTATTGCCTCTGCTGGCTCAAGAGGCGTTGAAGTGCATCGACGGTCAAGACTCGGAACTGGCTGTGTCTGGGGACAGGTTTTCGGCGTTGGCCTAGCTAGCGCAAAGCACAAACAAGCACGAGGAGGAGGATCATGCGCGAGCGGACTCTCGGAGCGACTGATATTTTGGTGGGGGAATTAGGTATCGGCTGCTGGGCGTTTGGTGGAGGCAACTACTGGGGTCCCCAGGATCAGGCAGTTGTGGATAATGTGGTGGACTTGGCCCTGGACTGTGGCATCAACTACTTCGATACCGCCGAAACCTATAACGACGGAGCCAGTGAGATTTCGCTCGCAAGGGCACTGGCATCTCGACGACACGAAGCTGTGATTGGCAGTAAAGTCTGGCCCGATCATGCGGGCGCCGATGGCGTCCGCCAAGCCTTGGAAGGCAGTTTGCGTCGCCTTGATACGGACTACCTGGATGTCTATATGTTGCATTGGCCTCTTCAACCCACAAAGCGGACGGAACTTCATCCCAAGTGGCTAGAGACCTGGGCCACGATGCAAGCCCTGCAACAAGAAGGGAAAATTCGCGTCATAGGGATGAGCAACCACGGTAGGACACAAATGGCACAGGTGCTAGGCCGGGGCGTTCCAATAGCGGTCAACCAACTGCCCTATAGCTTGGCCTCGCGGGCCATCGAACGGGAGTTGATGCCCCTGTGTCGAGACGAGGGTGTCGGTATTGTCGCGTACTCACCCTTGCAGCAGGGACTACTTACGGGGAAATATGAGAGCGTGGAAGAGGTTCGTCCGAACCTTGCTCGGACCCGCCACTTTCACCATCTCCGCGGAGGGGGGCAAAGCCGCCACCATGGCCAAGGTGTCGAAGACGAACTGTTTCGTATGCTCGACGAGCTGCGCCAGCTTGCCCAAGCTCACGGGGTGACGATGGGCACCATGGCTCTGGCTTGGGCCATGGTGCCCAAGGAGATTAGCGTGACTATCGCGGGAGCAAGAACCGTAGAACAACTGCAAGACAACCTGAAAGCCACGACCTTTGCTATCGATAAGGACTTGGTTCAACAACTCAATGAGATTAGCCAACCGGTGTTGGAGGGACTGGGTTCGTGCCCCGACTATTTCGAGGACGTGGAACGCAGCCGCACCTGGTAACCTCGACCCTTACCCTGAAAGGACGACGAATGGGTAGCGAAAATCTGTTTGCCGTGTTTACCAAGCCTTGGCCAGATTGGCCGATTGGGAGACTGGCCCAGTCAGTGAAGAAATGGGGATTCGACGGGATTGAGTTCCCCCTACGCCAAGGGTTTCAAGTCGAGCCTGAGCGCGCCGAACAAGCGTTGCCGGCCCTCGTTCATGTGATGGCGGAAGAGGGGGTGAAGGTGCTCAGCGTCGCCAGCCGTACAGATGAGCGCGTGTTTGCCGCCTGTGCAAAATCTGGAGTTCCCATGATCCGTACCATGGCCGCGGTTGGCGACGAGGGCTATAAGGCGTCCGAATTAGATATGCGCCGACACTTGGAGCAGTTGCTACCATGGTGTGAGCGCTACGGCGTCCTGGTCGGGATACAGGAGCATTACGGAGCCTATGTCTCGAGCGCTTTAGGATTGCGAAGCCTGCTTCAAGGGTTTGACCCCCGCAAGGCGGCCGCCGTTTTTGATGCCGCCCACGATGCCCTGACGGGAATGGCACCTGAATACGGCTTGGAAATCATCTGGCCGCATCTTGCCATGGTCAACCTGAAGAACGTCTATTACTATCGCACCAACGGACCGGAGGCGGAAGAGGCTAGCTGGTCTCGGCATTTCACCAGTGGTCGGCAAGGAATGGCCTCGTGGTCGCGGATCGCCGCCTATTTAGAGCGTCATCGGTACACGGGGCCGATTTGTCTCACCGCTGAGTATTCCGACATCTCGGCGACGGAACGCTTGATTGCTGAGGATCTGCGTTATGCGCGGAGCTTGTTTCATGAAGGTTCGGTGAAGGAGGAGGCACGATGAGCA
>JAKAAL010000854.1 GCA_021802375.1 Bacillota bacterium
GGCATAGAGGGCCATGCGCATGGGAGGTCACGTCCTTTCCGTTGGTAAGGTTACACCCCGTAACCGGCGCGTAACCGCTGAACCCCGCATGGCAGTACGCGCACGGGATCCGGTTACGAAGTGGCGATGAGATTCAAGAGATGATTGAGCTCGGAATTAAAATTAAAAACCACGCGGAGGGGTATAGTTCCGCGTGCTGGAATAAGGGGCTCTTGATGCTGTTTCAAAAGGCCTCGACTCGTACGGCGTTGTCGTTCGATTCAGCTATCCATCAGCTGGGCGGGTACTCTGTGACTCTTAATTGGGACGAATCAAACTTCGCTATATCCCCTATTCAATATGAAGTCAGATATGCCTCTCGAAATTGCGATGCTATCATGGCCCGCTTAAAGCATCACGACGACCTATTGCAGCTAGCCACATATTCACAGGTACCGGTTATTAACGGTTGTAGTGACCAGTATCATCCGTGCCAAGCACTGGCAGATTTAATGACCATATTCGAAATTACCGGATCGTTTCGCGGAGTGTCTTTAACGTATGTTGGGGTTTTGAACAATGTAGCGAATGCATTGATCGCAAAATGCATGAAAGTCGGGCTTAAATTAAACTTGATTATCCCGATTATCAACCAACCGTCCTGGGATCAAGATCTAATGAAGGCGGCCACCGAAAGCGGCCTTGTTCAGACGTTCACTGCAATGGAAGAAGTCATCCGTGAAACAGACTTTTTGTATACGGACACATGGGTAGACATGGAATTCTTTAATAACCCGAGCTTCTCTGCCGAGCGCGATCGTCGAATTTCACTGATGACCCCTTATCAAATAAACAGAAAGGCACTTGGCGAACATCACCCATATATAATGCACGATATGCCTATTCATCCCGGCTACGAGATCGAAGAGAGTCTTGTTGAGAGCCAAGAGTCCATAATCTACCAGCAAGCCGAGAACAGAATGCATGCGCAAAAGGCTTTGTTGGTACGCCTCTTAACAAACCCTAGGCTGTAACCCAGCTTCCGCCTGTCAGAATAACGAAATTCGGAGAATTTATTAGGGCCTAACCGGAGGGGTCCCAAACATGGATCGCCACTACGGACGAGGAGGGCCGCCATGATGAGCTGGACGCCCCAACGTCGAGGGGCCTCAGGGCCATGAGGCCTCGCAGAAAGGCTGATGGACATGGCAGAGTATGACGCGATTGCGCCCGCGTATGCAGCGCTCGCCGCTGGGGGTGGATCTCCCAGGCGGTGGCCCCCGTCTGCCACACGTTGGTCTGTGACCTAGGCTGTGGTTCCGGCGAATTGAGTCGGCAGCTTGCGGCCGAAGGGGCACGGGTGGTTGGCGTCGATCAGAGTTCCCTGTTGCTCGAGACGGCTCGAGACCGGGATGACGTGGGAAACGTCACCTGGCTGGTCGGTGATGCCACGCAGACGAGGTTAGCCCCCGCGTCTTTTGATAGGGTGGTCGCGAATCTGATGCTGATGGATCTTCCGAACTTTCGCGCTGTTTTTGAAGAAGCGCACCGGATCTTGAAGCCGGGCGGACGCATGGCGTGGACGATCCTGCATCCGTGTTTTCAATCGCCGTACAGTGCAGGGCTTTCGGATGACACGGGCACCCAGCGGTCTCGGCGGGTCGTCGCCTATGCCGCACAACACTGGCGGTCGTCCCAGCCGGGGACGATCCGCGGCACCGTCGGTGCCTGGCATCGGCCTATCGCCGAGTATTTGACGGGGTTTGTGGAAGCAGGGTTTATCCTCGATCGCGTGGCCGAACCGGTAATTCCTGCCGCATGGCGCCTACCTCGTGAACGGTGGTACCATTACACTCTTCCTCCACTGTTCGCGGTGCGCGGAATTCGGCCCCCCTAGCACGCGAGGACCCAAGTCTTCATCTCGCTGGAGGGACCGAAGCACCCGACGCCCACCCCCCTCGGTGCATATTCAAGGATCAGCACCGGGGGCTTACGCCCTTAGCGGGCAGGATAGCCTCTCGGAGGCACCGTTTTGATTGGCGATGAAAAACGGGTTCCATACTACGATAGGCATTCGCTCAATGTTCTCGAAATAATCGCTACGTGACCGCGGAGGCGCCATCGGAAGCGAAGAGTAGGTGGGATTCTAAGAATCGCCCCCGGCATCGGTGATTAGGGTCGTGGCAGATCGGCCGACGCCGCCTTCATGGTGATGACATCGCCCGGAGTGTATACTACTCACTCTCACGGATGGACCTGCGGTGTTGATTGACGCGACTACACGAGAAAGGAGGACGGAGATGGCCGATCATAACGCTCCCGCTTCCTATCTTCGGGTCTTAGCTAATCGTTCCTTTGTGTTGCTCTGGATCAGCGACATCATCTCCGCGTTTGGTGATCGGTTTTTCCTGGTTGCAGCGTTATGGCTTATTTACGCGCAAACGCATTCGACGCTCGCCACCGCTGTCTTAATAGTCGTGGAGCAGGTCGCACAGGCGGTCTTTTCGCCATTAGGCGTGTATGCCGACCGCCCCCATCGCGGGCGTATTCTGGTGGTGACCTACGGGATTCTTGGCGGCATTGTGGGTTTATGCGCCGCTAGCGTGGCCACGTTCGCTGGCTCGGCCGCGCATACGGATATCCTCTATGGAACGGTGATCGCGTTTAACGCGATTTATGCGATCAGTGGCCCTGCCCGATATGCGTTAACGCCCCAACTAATCGACTCCGACTTACTGCTGTCGGCCCATGGAATGATGAGCGTAACCGGTGCCGTGAATGCGATTGTGGCCAACGGTCTCGCAGGCGAGGCCGTTGCTTTCCTCGGCTCTATTTTTGCGTTTCTTGTCGACATAGCCCCACTGCAAAACGGATGATGCCGTCCACCGATGTCTTACACGGCCCATGATAAACCGTCTCGCCCACCGTGTCACGGGGCGATTCGTGCGAATCGATCCGTGGCTCCGACTCACTGCGGCCCGCTCCCCACACGCCCCCACGGTCGTCTCGACGGTGGGGGTTCGTCATGGCGTATCCTGAGGCGTCTGGTCGGCTATCGGG
>JAKAAL010000855.1 GCA_021802375.1 Bacillota bacterium
AAAGCAAGCGTGCCAACTTCCAATCCATGAGCGCCGTCATTTTCCCTACCAGATCCCCAAATCCCGATTGAATCATGGACCAAGGCGCGCTGGAGAGAACACTGGGCAGGGCAAATACCGCTAGGGGAGCCTGAGCTGGGCGGGTCACTTTGACCCCATCGAATTGCAGCGCGGCGACGGTCGAAGCATAGCCATCGACCGACGGCGCCGTGGCCATGGCCACGAAGGGCCGGTCCTGCAAAAAGCTGGCATAGCGGGCAATGTCGGTCAAGGTGCCGCTGCCCACGGACACCACCACGGCGACTCCGTGCTCCGCGATGGCGGCCACGGCCTTATCGATGGCAGACCGATCGGCCCGAAGATGTCGTCCGTTCACCGCAGCAAATCGCAAAGAAAACACCGACAGGCCGGCGCTGGCCAACGCGGCCAGCACGCGCTCGCCCAAGACCTCACCCGTGGTCGCGTCATCAATCACCAGCACGGACAAGAAGCCCCGTCTGAGCAAAAATTCCCGCAAATCCGTGGCGGCTTCCTCATTAACCGACACCTGACCCACGGCAATACGGTGAGGCTTCCCGCAATCGCAGGTAAATTCCCTATTCAGGGGCGGAAAGGCTCTCATCGCTGCCACACCCGATCCAAAAGGGCCAAGTCTTGGCGCACGGAACGCACGGAAGATCCCCGTCCAATCACGATACACTCCACGCCTGCCAAGATGGCCAAATCCTCGATCTGCTCGGCGGTGACCGCGTAGCTAAACACGGTGTGATGAGCGCCGCCGGCATAGATCCATGCCTCGGCCGCCTCCGCCAGACTGGGCCAGGGTTTCCACAAGACCCGACCGACGGGCAGCCGAGGCATGGGATATTCCGGCAGCACCGCCTCGACCTCGTTCACCACCAGGCGAAATCGATGGCCCAGGTCGACCAAACTGATGGCAACCGCCGGGCCGGAGCGGCCGTCAAACACTAAACGCGCCGGATCCGACTTCCCCCCGATGGACAGCGGATGCACCTCGATGCGCGGCTGGTTCACGGCAATGCTGGGACAGACCTCCAGCATGTGTGCGCCCAGAATGCGTTCGTCTCCGGGCACCCAGTGGTAGGTATAATCCTCCATAAAGGACGTCGCTTGGCGACGCGCCATGCTTTTTATCACGCGCAGCAGGCCGGACGTTTTCCAGTCGCCTTCGCCGCCAAAGCCGTAACCGTCCGCCATGAGGTTTTGTACCGCGAGACCCGGCAATTGCGAGAGGCCATGCAAATCTTCAAAGGTCGTGGTGAACGCCGTGGAGCCGTGCGATTCGAGGAAGTGTCTGAGACCCGTTTCGATGCGCGCTTGGCCCCTGACCTGTCCCCACTGAAAGGCGTCCTGGCGCAGCGCATCGGAAATCCTATAACGCTCTTCATAGACCTCCATCTGCGCGTCAACTTCGGCCTCGCTCGCGCGAGCCACCTCATCGGCCAAGTCACCTACGCCGTACCCGCTCACCGACCATCCCAGGCGAATTTGGGCCTCCACCTTGTCTCCCTCGGTGACGGCCACATCCCGCATGTTGTCCCCGAAGCGGGAAAGCTTTAGCCGACGGCTGTCGGACCAGCCTATGGCCACCGCCATCCAAGCCCCAATCCGGCCGAGCACGGCAGCCTCGCTAAAGTGCCCGACAATCACCTTGCGCGGCACTGAGAGGCGGGTTGCCATGAAGCCAAACTCCCGGTCCCCGTGGGCAGCCTGATTCAAATTCATAAAGTCCATGTCGATGCTGTCCCAAGGAATCTCTCGGTGAAACTGCGTATGCCAGTGCAAAAGGGGCTTTTGGTTGACGCTGAGTCCCGATATCCACATCTGAGCCGGAGAAAAGGTGTGCATCCAGACGATGACGCCGACACACGCCTCATCACTATTCGCCGCTAAAAAGAGCCGGCGAATCTCTTCGGCGGTCGTCACCACCCCTCGGTCGATGATAGGCTCGACGATGGCGGAACTAGCCGAAAGGGCGTCAATGATCCGATGGGCTTGCCGAGCCACGCTCGCCAACGTGTCTTCGCCATACAAATGTTGGCTTCCGGTGACAAACCAAAACTGAGAAGGGGCGATTTTACTTGACATTGCAGGGGTTCCTCCTATATCGCGGTTACGTCAGTGGGGCGTTCGGCTCGGCGAATGGCCGTCAACCGATGACAAATCTGATCCACATCCTGCCCCATCCGGGCGTACAAGTCCCGATACACGCCATATACGGCAAGATAGGCTTGGTGGCGCTGCGCATCGGGCTGATAGCGATGGCGAATCGGCGCCGCCAGCCGTTCGCTGGCCTCCGCCATGCTGTCAAATCCGCCCTGATGAGATCCCGCAGCCAACGCGCCAAAGAGGGCCGAGCCCCGGGCCGGCACCTGGTCCGAATCGGTGACCTGAACGGGCAGATTGGCCACATCGGCATAAATCTGCATCAATAACGGGCTCTTTTGCGCGAGTCCCCCGCAGGCCAACAGATTTTGGATGCCAATCCCGTGTTGCTCAAAATTTTCGACGATGCGCTTGGTACCCATGGCCGTAGATTCGAGTAAGGCACGATACATCTCCTCTGGGCGCGTGGCCAGGTGAAGACCCACTAAAACGCCTGAGAGATCGGCATCTCCCAGAATACTTCGATTGCCGTTCCACCAGTCCAGAGCGACTAACCCGCGAGAGCCTGGAGGCACCTGAGACGCCAGATCCTCTAGGTATTCAAAAAGCGTTTGCTTGCGCTCTTTTGCCTGGCGGTGATATTCAGGCGGAAGACAACGCTCGACGAACCAGCCAAACATGTCGCCCACGGCGGCCTGTCCCGCCTCGTACCCATACCACCCTGGCAAAATACCATCCTTGACCACCCCGGTCACCCCGGGCAGGCGCACCTCTTCACGGGTTATCGTCAAATGGCAAATGGAGGTCCCCATCACCATCACTAGCGTCCCCGGAGCGTTGACCCCTACCGCCGGTACGGAGACCATAGCGTCGACATTGCCCACGGCCACGGCTACCTCATTAGAAAGTCC
>JAKAAL010000022.1 GCA_021802375.1 Bacillota bacterium
GGTCCCCTATATGCCGTCTCCAATCACCGTAATCTTGTGCCGTGTAAACATCGTCTTCATCCTTTCGTTTTACATCCGCTCAATCATCGCCGTAGCAAATTGAGAAGTCTTGACTTCGGTAGCTCCCGACATTAAGCGTGCTAAGTCATACGTTACAATCTTGTCACCGATGGTGGCTTCTAGGGAATTTCGTGCCACATCGGCGGCTTCTTGCCATCCTAGATGCTCCAGCATCATAATGGCCGACAAGATCAGCGACCCTGGGTTGACTTTGTCCAAATTGGAATATTTAGGCGCGGTACCGTGTGTGGCTTCAAATACCGCTACATCATCCGACATGTTGTTGCCCGGTGCCATGCCTACTCCTCCAACTTGGGCAGCCAGAGCATCGGACAAGAAATCCCCGTTCAAATTCGGCGTTGCAATAACGTCGTACTCATCGGGACGCAACAGCACCTGCTGAAAAGTGATGTCGGCAATCCGATCTTTGAGCAAAATTTTGCCTGGAGGCATCTTTCCTCCATAGTTCTGATACACTTCATTTTCCGAGACTACTTGGTCGTGAAATTCACGGGCCGCTAGTTCGTAGCCCCAGTCGCGAAACGCTCCCTCGGTAAACTTCATGATGTTGCCCTTATGCATCAACGTAACCGAACGCCGATGGTTGTCCACCGCGTATTGAATGGCACGCCGGATTAAACGTTCGCTCCCAGCCTTGGTCATTGGCTTAATGCCGATTCCAGCGGAAAGATCAATATGTTTATTGGTATTGTGGTTAATAAATTCAATGAGTTTTACCGCCTCATCGGACCCTGATGGCCACTCAATACCAGCATAAACGTCTTCCGTATTTTCTCGAAAAATTACCATGTCGACCTTTTGCGGTTCCCGCATCGGGGATGGCACCCCAGAAATATATCGTACCGGCCGCACACAAGCATAAAGGTCTAGTTCTTGGCGGATGGTTACATTCAGGCTGCGAATTCCCCCTCCTACCGGAGTCGTCAAAGGTCCTTTGATACCCACTTTGTACTGGGTGAAAGCCTCCAAAGTCTCCTGCGGCAGCCAAGATTGGGTTTCGTGGTAAGCCTTTTCCCCTGCCAAGACTTCCTTCCAAACAATGCCGCGCTGCCCCTGATAGGCCTTTTGGGCAGCGGCATCCACCACCCTTTGTGTGGCACGCCAAATATCCGGACCAATGCCATCCCCCTCAATAAATGGAATAATAGGATGATCGGGCACTGAAATTTTCCCGTTCCGATATGTGATGGTCTCGCCTGCGAAAGCCATAGTCCTCCCTCTTCCCTTCTGTTGTTGAGATCCCTGTCTACAAAATCACCAGGTGTTCAAGGGTGTCACCAGGAAGAGATCATCTTCTATGTCTTTACAGCCAAACCAACATGTTGTAGCGGACAGATGTCGACTCTATACTGGTCTTTCCCTGGCTATCCCCGGCTAATACCTCGACCTGCCTATATCATGACACAACAACTTCCTGATAGCCCATTTACCCGCCTAGATCGAATACCGTTAATATTCCAACTAGAACGACTACGGTGTTGCGGGATGGGTGTAATTTACCAATAACGGAGGCCCTGCAGGAACAAGTTCTACCTTTATCGGTGAAATACTCATGGAGCGCCCTTCTTGCTGGGACTGGTCAAACAACCCTCCTGGCAATGTTAAAGCGCCGCTTAGGGTGGCGGGGTTACCAATAGCTTGGATAGTAAAAGGCGCTCCCTGCTGACTACCATTAATCAATATATAGTTGGCCGCTGAGCGAATTTCGGTTTGGGCGGTAATCCGTTGCCCGTTTATGGCAATGGCTTCAGCGCCCGCTGCCCTCAACTCGTTAACCATTAACAGCAAATCGATATCGGTCAGTTGATATCCACTGGGTGCCTGTCCATTCCCCCACACCACGGTTATCCCGGGGCCTTTTACGGGGATGGTGCCGGCCAGCATTTCATCTTGAATCAATTGGACCGATAAACGACGGGCAGCAGCCACTTGGGTAAGTTTTTGATCTAGCAACATATTGAGATGTGCTACTTCGGCAACCAATTGCGCCTTCTTTTGATCAGAGCTCTTCAATAGGGTCAGCAATTGATCGGTGGCTGTCGAAGGCGGCACAATTCGTTGCAACCGGAATTGCAGAGCAATCATAACCCCTAGAACCAGCGCTGCGAACGCCACTGCCACTCGCCCCGATTGCCACCGCACCCATGACCACCTCGGCCAAATTATACTCTAGCGGTTAGGCTGGAACAATAACGCATCAGGGCGGCATGACGTCTCCCAACGGCAATGGCGGCAATGATACCATAAGGTGAGAGGCAACGGTTCCTGACAGCGTGGGCATTTCCCTAAAGGAATACGCACCACTAAATTGCAGCGCGGGCAACGCGGCTCCAGACCCATCGTCCCGACTCCCCAAGGTTTATCGACATTCCCTATATGTTATGCGTACCCTTATCAAATGGGCCACAAATGTGCGACGCCAATCCCGCAGAGCAGGGCAATCGCTATCGATCCACCCCAAATAACCGTGCCTGCCAGCATTCCACGTTCCTTCAAAATCACTAGCGTAGACGCTATGCACGGCACAAACAAGGTAAGGGTAACCGAACCCGTAAGAATTTGATGAGGGGTTAAGTGAAATTGAAAAAACTCAGCCACTCCAAAATCACGTCGAATAAATCCCAACACAAACGCTGCCGTAGCTTGACGCGGTAGTCCCAACCAGTTTTGAAACACTGGCGTCAATGCATGAGTGACGCGTTCCAGCATTCCAACTATGTGGGCTAATTCAATCAATCCAGTGCCTAGTAAAAATAGTGGCGTAGCTTCCCGCAAAAATTCCCGGACCTGCCCTTCGGTCTTGACAAAAATGTCGGATATAGATGGCCAAGACCAAGCTGGCATGTCCAAAAACAGTGGGGTCGCCTCTCCCGGCAGAGTCCAGTCCATGATGGTGCCAACCGCCACAAACAATCCTAAAATGATGGCAGCATAGGAGACGGCATATAGGGGACCCAAACCACTCATCAATCCCACCACAACCCCCATTTGAGCTGAACACGGTATGGTCCAGGCTAAAAGTGTCGTCACAATTGAACGTTCCCGCGGTGTAGCCAAGACGCGTGTGCTGAGGGTGGCCATAGTCACACAGCCAAAGCCCAATACTACCGGAATCACTGCACGGCCATTAAGTCCCAAATTTATAAAAAAGCGGTCCAATAATACCGCTAGACGGGGCAAATATCCGGTACTTTCCAATAATGCCAGCATCATATTAAACGCTGTCACCAAAGGCAGCAGAAGCCCCGCCACTGCGACCAACCCGGAACGAATCATTCCATATTGTCCGAACAACAGGCGATAGCCCAAAGTGGAAGAACCCAACCACGGTGCGCTGATAGCTCCTAATGGCTGAACCACTGCCGACTTCAGGAAAGACTCTCCGGCACTGACCACCACCCCAGCCACCACCACTCCCATCCCGTAATACAACAGGATTAACAGCAACCCCACGACCACGAATCCCATGAGAGGATGGAGAACGATGTCATCTAGCTTTTGCTGCCAGCGGTTGTCGGATGTGGGAGGCCTCCACACGGTACGCCCCAGGCGATCTGCAGTAGCACGCCGCTCTAAATAAACACGCTCACGGGATCCGGCGGGCGGCGTGCTGCCGATCCGTTTCATCACATCCGGATCTTCTTCAAAAAACAGCAAAGCGTCTGTCCGGTCGACAACGCCAGGCACGGATCCCCACTCGTCGCGCAAGTCAGGCACAGCAATAGCCGCGCGCAGCACGTTGCGAACTGCATCAATATTCTGCCCCGTTTTGGCTGAGATTGGCACTACCGGTATCTTTAGCTGACGAGCCAACTCCTGAACATCGATTTTAGCACCCATGCCATCCAGTGCATCCATCATATTGAGCACCAGACAAAGCGGTTTGCCCAAATCCACGAGTTGAAGCGTCAAAAACAGGTCGCGGGGCAAATGAGTGGCATCCACCACGTTGATGACAACATCCGCTTTTAAAATGGCATCCAAGGCAACCGATTCGTCTTGAGAAAATCGTCCAAGCCCATACACTCCAGGGCTATCCACTAACTGTCCATCCATAAATGGCGCGCTTTGTACCTCGACCGTGGTTCCAGGAAAATTCGATATTTCGGTGTAATGACCCGTTAATCGTGAAAATAAGCGAGATTTCCCAACATTCGGATTGCCTGCTAAGACAATTAAGCGTGACGCCATGCCTGTCCTCCTCCCTCGGTACAATATGCCCGAGAAGGTGATTCAAGACCTTAAATATCCTTACTAACGGGATAAGTTAACGTGGGAACAGCACCTAAGACCGCGCCAGTTGGGGCTCATTGTCAGACCTCACAATAGGTAAAGAAGAATTTTATCAAAACTGCCGTTTTACTATTCTTCCCCGTGGCATGAAGTCGTCCCAGCACCTATAATTGCATCTATGCAGGGATTTGGGTTGAGAGAAGGCCAGTTGTCAGGTGTCCATCGAACATCAAACGCGGGGAAATCTTCGGCATAATATTCGAGTCTCCATCTTAAATGGTGGGTTTTCGATGGTTTCGATGGGTATCATTGGGACATTTGTCCCTCTGTATCTATTGGATGCTCTGCATGCTTCCAATCAGCAAATTGCGTTGTTGAACTCGTTGCCCGCCGTCGTTAGCATGGTGGCTAGCATCGTCGGGGTATTTGTCATCCCCCGCCTGTCACGGTTCAAGCCATTTACCTTTGCCATGATTCTCGTCACGCGCGTCTCCTATTTGGTCCTCGGCATCATTCCCTGGGTGGGTCTCAGGTGGGCATCCTCACTGACGTTAGATACGGTAGCCTTGGGTAGTTTCCCGCAAAGTCTGGGAAACTTGGGATGGCAAGCTTTAATAGCCCAGTTAATACCTCAGAGTCTGCGATCAAGTTTTTTCAGCCAACGTAATTTGGTGGTCACGGTTATCGGCTTAGTGGCCACCGCAATTACCGGGGGTATTCTTCAACTCTTTAATCCTCGATGCATTTGGCCGTATCAAACGTTCTTTATGGCGGCCGCTGGATTTGGTGCCGTTGAGGTGTTCTATCTAGCGCGGCATCGGGAGCCACAGATTAAGTCCGGTCCCACCCTCCCATGGGGGCCGATTCGCTGGGCCACGATCCTTCATAACAGTCAGTTTGTGCGATACACACTAATTGCCGCATTTTTCAATTTCGGATGGCAGTTGTCTTGGCCATTGTTTAACATCTTTCAAATCAAAGAAGCTGGCGCTACAGGGCTCTGGCTAGGACTCTTTACCGTGGCATCTCAACTCGGCCAAATTATCACTTTCCGCTGGTGGGGACGCTTGTCTGACAAAAAGGGCGGCATGAGTACGCTGGCATTTGCATCCGCTGGCGTTGCGACCGTTCCCTGGTTAACAGTCTTAAGCACCAATCTTTGGTACCTCACCATCATTAGCTTGGAAAGCGGCATATTTTTGAGCGGAATTAACCTATTGTTGTTCACCCAACTACTAAAACAAATCCCCACAATCCACCGCCCCCACTATATTGCCGCATATAACGTCGTGTTGGGTGCCATAGCTTTTATGGCACCCGAATTCGGAATATGGTGCCTAGGATGGCTCCATATGAACGGTACCATGGTCCTATCATCATGCTGGCGACTGGTCGGCGCCTCCCTGTTTATGGCAGCCGCTATGGGTCCAGGTTCTCTGGCTGATATGCGCGGTTTATGGTGGAGAGCCATTGGCCGCTAACATCCCCCGGGGCGCAAAAATGCCGGAGACGCTTGAAGATCTCCGGCATTATTCTTAGGATTGCTGAGCGCTGGCCATCGGCAGAACAGAATCCGCGAGAATTTCCGCAAAATCTTTCACCACAATATGCTCGTCTTCTCCCAACGACTGCACTCCATCCCGCATCATCGTCAAACAAAACGGACAGGCAGTAGCGACCGTGGTAGCCCCTGTTGCCAGAGCTTGTTGGGTTCGGTTTTGATTAATCCGTTGGCCAACTGTCTCTTCCATCCACATCCGGCCGCCTCCGGCGCCACAACAGAAACTTTTTTCCCGCGATTTCTCCATTTCAACCAGGTGAATGCCCGGTACTGCCTGCAAAACCTCGCGGGGAGCGTCAAAAATATCGCTGTAACGTCCTAAATAGCAAGAGTCGTGATACGTTAGAGTCACTGGATTTTCCTTATTTGGTTTCAATTGTCCGGATTGGACCAACCGCAATAAAAATTCTGCGTGGTGCACCACCTCATAGGATCCGCCAAAATCTCCATATTCATTTTTCAGGGTGTTGAAACAATGGGGGCACGTCACCACGATGGTGTTAACCGCAGCCTGATTCAAGGTCTCCACATTTTCTTGAGCCAAGTTTTGAAACAGGTATTCGTTGCCCATGCGCCGCGCCGAGTCGCCGGTGCATTTTTCTAATGCCCCTAACACACCCACATCGATGCCGGCTTCTTTTATCAAGCGAACCGTAGATTCCGCTACTTTTCGCGCCCGATCATCATAAGTGGCCGCACACCCCATCCAGTACAAAACCTCAGGATGATCCCCCCGGGAAACGTCTTTAATCCCCATATCCGTGGCAAATTTTTGTCGCGCGTCGAGCCCCAGACCCCAAGGATTTCCAGTGTTTTCTACGTTCTTAAAATGATTTTGCGCAGCCTGCGGGATTTCGCCTTGAGTTAGGACTAAATGCCGCCGCATTCCTACAATCTTGACCACATGTTCGTTAAACACCGGACATGCTTCGACACAAGCTCCACAAGTGGTGCAAGCCCAAAGATCGTCACTGGCGGTGATTCCACCCGCCATGGGAATTTCGAGCAGTTCCTGCTCCGCACGATTCCGCACCTTCGGATCCTTAAGCAGAACTGGGCCTACGCGCTCTAACTGATGACGCAAGTCCACCATGATTTCTTTGGGTGACAGTGTCTTGCCCGTGGCATTGGCTGGACACTCCGCGGTGCAACGGCCACACTGCACACATGCATAGGCGTCGAGAAGGTCCGCCCAGGTCATATCGGTCACCTGCCCCACCCCGTAACTCTCGACGGTATCATCCTCAAAGTTCAATGCGGGCAAATGCCCTAAAGGGTCTAAATTACGATGATAAATATTAAAAGGAGCAATAGCCAGGTGAAAATGCTTAGAATAGGGAAGATAGACCAAAAAACCCAACAAGGCCACTAACTTGATCCAATCGGAAATCAAAAGCCCAACACGATCCACCTGAGGGCCAAACGTTCGCAACCATTGTCCTAAAGGAGTCCCGATGAGAGCATACGGAGCATGGGGATGTACCGCGAGGGTAAAACTCTCAATCGCCATGTCGGACAACACCACGATGGCAATCAATGCGAGGACCAGCGCGGCATCGACGTTGCGCACCAGCCGCTTGGGTCGCATGACATACCGCTTGTACGCAGCCATAGCCAGTGCAATTAATACCAGCACCCCCATGATATCGGACAGAGTATTGACAGCAACGGCCAAAGGTCCGCCAAAACTGACAAAGCCAGGAAATACCCCCTTAATCAAAAAAGTGAGGGTACCAATAGATAAGATGATAAATCCCCAGAAGATAAAAAAGTGCATGGGCCCAGAATAGCGATCTTTGAAGAGACGTTTTTGACCAAACACATACACGAGCACCCCGCGCCACCGTGCACCAGCATGATTGCTACGATCTTGGGGCTGTCCCACTCCGACATATCGCAATTTTTCCTCGACCAGGAGGCCAAACCACAAGACTGCAAATACTAAGATAACAATAAATAGCAGATGATTAACTGTCACTGCCGAATCCTCCTCTATCGCCACATACTCGTCGCCAGTATAGCAACTCGCCATTTACTTGACAAGTGCAACTATTGTTCTACAGAAACAGCAGATACCGTGATATCCCGCGCCAATTGCCGACCTAAAGCAATTTGCCCTGCCTCAGTGCGAACGATGATTGGCCCCTTAGGAACAATTCGAGTCACCAGTACCCATGCCCCCGGGCCCAACCCTAGCCTGGTAGCTTCTAACTTCCGTTCAATATTGGCAATGCCGATGATCCTTACCCGAATTCCCCGAGGCACTTGATCTAGCGTCATCTAAGGCTCGTCTTCGGTGGGCGCGACCGGGTAGTTTTTCTCAACGTACGGGGCTCTGTAAAACATTCGCGCTACAAGCGCAGACAATTCGTACATGAGGTAAATGGGTATTGCCATGAGCAACATAGCTGATGCCTCCGGCGGCGCGATAATGGCAGAAATCAGAAAGACTACAAATACCGCATACCGGCGATAGCGTCGAAATATATCAGGATTTAAAATGCCTAGCCGGGCCAACACGCCCGCCACCAGCGGAAACTCCGCTAAAATGCCAAACGGGATCGACAAATCAATGATAAAACTAAGTAAGCTGCCTAGACGCCACAGTGGTTCTACCGTGGAATCAGTGAAGCTCAACATCACCTTTAAGACCAAAGGCACCACCCAGAAGTACCCAGCCGCCGTCCCCAGCACAAATAAAATCAGCCCCGGCCCCGCAACCACCATCAAGACTCGGCGTTCCAGCCGGGTCAACCCCGGCAGTACAAACGCGGCAATTTCATATAAAATTAATGGTGACGCAACAATCAATGACAGAACAAAATCTATTTCGACCAAGGCAAAGAACGCTTCGGTGACGCCGATCACGATTACGTGGTGAACTGGTGTATTATGAACAATCCAATTAAGCACCGGCCGGACAAAGAAAAACCCACCCATGAAAAGCACCGCTACGGTTCCAATCATGACAAATAAGCGATTGCGCAGCTCGCTTAAATGTTCGGTCAAACTCATTTCGCGATCGGCCATGGATTTAATGAGGCTCCACCAGTCCTCGGCGGATGGCATACGCCGCAGCCTGGACTCGATTTTCAAAATGCAGTTTTTGCAAAATATTTCTCAGATGATTTTTTACCGTGTTTTCCGAAATGAATAGACGCGAGGCGATGTCACGATTGGAAAATCCTTCTCCTACTAGTTTCAATACTTCCAATTCCCGGGCAGTCAGCTGCGTTTGCTGACGCTCCACGTCATGGGCCGAAAACGCCCGGATGATTTTTATCGCCACATCTCCTGAAATTGAGGCTTCCCCCCGAACTTGGGCCGACAGCTCTGCTAAAAACTGTTCTGGATCCAAGTGTTTGAGCAAATAACCCTGAGCCCCTGCCTTCACCGCCTCAAAAAGCAAATCGTTCTCGTCGCTAGCCGTGAGCATTACAATCTTGACGTAAGGCATCCGATCTTTAATAATTCGGGTCGCCTCCAGTCCATCACTGCCCGGCATATTAATATCCATTAAAATAAGGTCGGGCATCACTTCTTCGGCAAGTTTCACTGCGTCCAAACCGTTGTCAGCTTGCGCAACGACTTCCATCTCGTCTTGACTGGACAATAAGGCCGCCAAACCGGAGCGAAATAGCGCATGATCATCCACCAACATAAGTCTTGCTTTTTCCAACGTTGTCTCCTCCTCGTTGCCCATCCAGGGCTAAAGTGATCGTCACTGTGGTCCCTACACCTGGCTGTGAGTGGACCGCAACATGCCCGCCTACTGACTCTGCGCGTTCCTCCATGATACTCAGGCCAAAATGGTGTCCCACTTCCCCAGCAGGGATCGGTACAAAGCCTTTCCCGTCATCAATGATGCTGATTTTCACCTGATTATCCTCGCGAGTCGCTCGCACCGTCACCATTCGCGCTCCCGCGTGTTTTCGCACATTGGCCAAAGACTCTTGAACAATCCGAAGAATTTGCACTGCTGCCGCATCGGTCCACGGTTCCCGCTCCTCAGGCAAAGGTTCTAGCACCACCGGAACTCCTGTGCTGCGTTCAAAATCCACCGCCTGCTTGCGAAGTGTCTTCCAAAATCCTTGCTGCAATGATTGAGATGCCTTTAAATCATAAAGCGACTGTCTCACTTCGGTATAGGACAAGTTCACTGCCGCCTGAATATGCCCTAATTCTTCGCCTAGTTCCGAAAAATCTTCAGCTTCCAATAATTTCTTGGCGCGATGGACATTCAAATTAATCGCCGCCAGGTTTTGCGCAAGGCCATCATGCATTTCTCGCGCCAACCGTTCACGTTCCTGTAATGCTAACATCGCATCTTTATATTCTTGACGTTCATTCTCCATTTTCTCTACTACATCAAACACATAGGTGGAAAACGCTGCAGCCCCGACTAGAGTGACCGCTACCGCGACCAAACTGACGGTGGCAGGAGGCAATACCAAACGCAAATAGTAAAAACGAAAAGTTTCAGCAACCGCTACAAATACGGTGGGGCCCACGGTCGTCAGAATTTTAAGTCGGCGATATCGCCGCCGATCATCAAAATTCATCATACCCGCCCCCTTTCCGTCGCAAGTCCCTCCTTATTGTACCGTATTCCGGCTCGAAACACCGCCTGCGCAGTAACTAGACCTGCTAATAATCGGGGGGCAATCGTCGGGCTTTGCAAAATGCCGCCACATAATCAGCCACGCGGCTGGGTTGATCTAAGACTGCTAGATGGCCGGCCCGAGGAACAATGCGAATGAATGGCGTATGAATGACCTCAGCTACCGCATCCGCCATGTCTGGCGGTGTACGCTCATCCCTTTGGCCCACTAAAATCAAACTTGGACACCCAATTTGGCTGAATACTTCTTGATTGCTCACTGTATAAATAGCTTCCATGGCTTTAAGGTAACTGGCTTGATCGACGATGGCCAACTCCAGAGCCAAATTTTCTTTTATCTCCGGTTGGGTACCTGGCATAAGCGTGGTCTCAGCATATCGTTTGCCGAAATCAGCCATACTTTCACGTTCTAGTTGCAGCCGCCGTTCCCCAACCGCCTGCTCTCCATTAACAAATCCCAGGCTGCTGCCGATTAATGTAAGACTGGTAATCCGATCAGATGCCAGCACAGCTACCCGACCCATAACCCAGGTGCCTAACGAGACCCCCAGCAAATGCACCGGACCTGGTGTCAATTCCAGCAAAGTCAACACATCATCGATCCAGCCGCTTAAACTCGGTTCCAATTCTCGGCGATCACCAACACCTCGCGGGTCCCAGGTCACTACCGAGTACATCGGTGTCAAAAAAGGCGATACGCGATGAAACAGAAACCTGCCGATCCCTAAACTTGGATGCATTAAGATGGTCTCTTCGCCTTTCCCTTGACGATAATATACTAACCCGTTAGGTGCCTTCATTAATTAGACTCCCTTGAACCCAAAGTTTTTTCTTTTCCAACAGCCCTTAACTGTCCCTAGACATCTCCATATGAATCGATTCTAATGCTGCAAGATTTTCTATCGCACTGATGTCTCCGAGCGGCTGACCTAGGTAGCGTGCTTTGATCGCGCGACGCACTATTTTACCGTTTCGCGTCTTGGGCAATTCGTCCACCACGATGATTTTTGACGGCTTTAGAGCCTTGCCCATGCTGGACTCTACCAAATGCACCAGCTCTTCGGCCGGCGGTTTCGGATCGAGGAGAACCACGAAGCATACCAGCGCTTCTCCTTTAACCGGATGCGGCACTCCGATGGCGGCCGCCTCGGCAACCTGCGGGTGGCTTACCAAAATCGATTCAATTTCCGCCGGCCCGACGCGCTTTCCTGCTAGCTTCATGGTATCATCGCTGCGCCCCAGGATGTACCAAAACCCCTCTGCATCAATATAAGCAAAGTCGCCATGAACCCATACCCCAGGGAAGCGACGCCAGTAGCTATCTAAATATCTTTCTCGGTCATGGAGAAATCCTCGTGTCATTCCGGGCCAAGGAACCGTTATCGCCAACTCCCCCACTCGTCGAGTTACCGAATTCCCCTGGTCGTCCAACACCACTGCAGCCATACCCGGGATGGGCCCGGAAAAGGCGCAAGGTTTTTGCGCCTCCACGGCCGATGCTGCTAAAATTCCGCCGGAAATCTCGGTCCCACCGCTATAATTGACAATTGGGCAGCGTTGGTGTCCCACATGGGTAAAAAACCAATCCCAGGGGTCGGGGTTCCAAGGTTCACCAGACGATCCCAAAATTCTCAAAGAGTCGAAGGTATATGGCGCTAGCGGCTCGGTACCATAAACCATAAGAGCACGAATTACCGTAGGAGAAATACCAAAGACCGTAACCCGATGCTCGTCCAACAGGCGCCAAAGCACTTGGGGGTCTGGCCAATCTGGAGTTCCGTCGTAAAGTACGATGGTTGCGCCGGTAATTAGCCCTCCATAAACCATGAAAGGCCCCATCATCCATCCCATGTCGGTAAACCAAAAAAGGATGTCCGATGCTTTAAAATCAAAACTGTGTTGCAAATCTTGGGTGCATTTCACGGGAAACCCTGTGTGGGTATGCACCGCTCCCTTAGGCTTTCCCGTAGTTCCCGAAGTGTAAATCACCATTAAAGGGGTTTCCGAGTCTACGATCCGAGTTTGGTCCGGGACCAATTCGCCGCCAACCAAATTGTGCCACCAAAGGTCGCGCGACGGTGCCCAAGGAACTTCTTGATGCGTTTTTTGTACCACAATCATGTGTTCGATTTGCCCACTCAGTTCACTCACTGCTTGATCCGCAATGGCCTTCATCGGCAGTGACTTGCCCCTACGCGTCATCCCATCAGCACAAATCAACACTTTAGCATTCGCATCTTCCAAGCGTATTCGTAAAGCATCAGCACCATACCCGGAAAAAATCGGAAGAAATATGGCCCCCACCTTAGCGATAGCGAGCATGGCGACCACGGCTTCGCCCGTCATCGGTAGGTAGACGCCTACGACATCCCCTAGTCCCACCCCTATTTTGATTAACTGCGCTGCCAATTGGTTAGCTTGATCATATAATTGTCGATAGGTCAACATTTTAACCGCACCCAACTCGGGATGGGAAATCACCGCCACCTTATCTGCCATAGCTCCTACTGCATGTCGGTCCACAGCTGCCATGGCGAGGTTAGTTTGGCCGCCGACAAAAAATCGCGGCCAGGCGATGCCGTCTGACAGGTCCAGTGTTGCGTGATAAGGCACTGTAAATGGCCACGACAGGTCCTCCATGACCGAATCCCAAAACCACACGGGATCTTGAGTAGCCCGTTGGCGCAATGATTCCAAGGACGCAATGCCATGCTTGCGCATAAAACGCGTCAGATTCGCCTGTTCTATCCACTCCGGTGTTGGTCGCCAAACAATTGGCGCCTGTTCAAATGGGTTCGGGATCATCGTCACTGTCTCCTTGCCATTTCACGTTAATGGCTTTTATATACTCCTCAGGGGTATCCAGGTCCCATGCTGGGCTCGGACGGTCTACCACTGACACATCAAAGGTCAGCACATCTTGCCGTTCCGCTAACCATTTCCCCAGACCAGTGTCCCCGGTAAGTTGCGAAATATCATTCCACACTCGTTCTAACCGTAACAGTACCGGGTGACCTATGGAACCATTGTACCGCGGGCGCACTGCAATCGCATCCGGATGATGCCGTAACTTTTGCCAAATTCTTTGAGCGTCTTCCGCGCGAACAAAGGGCTGGTCCGCCAGAAAAATGGCAGCGGGTTCCCCTTTGCCGCGCTGTAACACCGCTTCTAAACCCAGATACAAGGATGAGGCGATACCTGCTTCAGGAATCCGGTTCACGACCGAAATCACGCCCTCGGGTGCTTGCGCTACGTTCCCAACAACAACCACCGTAATCCATCCCAATTCGTCACGTGTCATCCTCACTACATGCCCCAAAAGGGTGGTATCACGCCAAGGCAGGGCTGATTTTGGCGTGCCCATTCTCTGCGATAACCCAGCCGCTAACACCACAGCCACCGGCTCAGTCGTGGATTCGTTGGTGTCCATTGAGCGGACCTCCGCTTTTACCATTGCGGTGCGCTAATAATTCAGCCACAATACTGACGGCAACCTCGTCCACTGTTTCCGCCCCAATGCTTAATCCCACAGGCGACCGCAGGAATGCTGGAATTGGCTTGGCTCCCAGAAGGTCTAAGGTTCGGCTATGCGGTCCCAGCATGCCCACATACTGAGGATGACTTTTCATCGCCAGGTCTAATGCGGCTCGGTCCCGGGATTCGTGATGATTCATGATGATCCAGTAGGCATTTTGCACCTTAGCAGGATCCACATCCCCCACTTGCTGAACCCAGTGTCTGGTGGCTTGGGGCAATTTTTTAGTTGTATTGAAATGCGGACGAGGATCCAATACCGTCACCTCAAAGCCTGCTTGGTTGGCCAACGCTACCAAAGGTACGGCATCGTGTCCAGCCCCTACCACTATCAGGCGCTCGGGGGGAACCAATACATCATACACGACATCATCGCGATAACGCGTCACACTGCGCCATGTTCTTACTTCTTCGGGCAGTTCTGAAAATTCTTCTTCGCCCACCTGCGCATGAAGCCGACGAAATCCTAAGGGCAGCTTTGCCTCCATTACAAAGGGGCGGTCTTGTTCAACCAGGTCACCATATTGTTGCCAAAACTGTGATTTTACCTCAACAGGTTCAATCCATACCATAATAGTGCCTTTGCATCCAATGCCCAGTCCCCACATCGCGTCCTCGGTTAAATCATAATGTCGCACCGCGGGTCGCATTGAAGCCATGGCTTCTTCCGCATAATGATATAGATCCCCCTCCA